>JABIUH010000097.1 GCA_018701055.1 Woeseia sp.
TCCCGTTAAGTCAGTGGCAGCGACAATTGAAGATGTGCAGTCGGTGGAATTAGTGTTTCCTGAGGGTTGCCCACGATTCGCGGGAAGGGTTATCCGCAATATCAAGTTATCCGCCCGGTCGCCGGTTTGGTTAGTCGAGCGTTTGCGTCGCAGTGGTTTAAGAGAAATTCATCCTGTCGTCGATATCACGAACTACGTCATGTTAGAGCTCGGCCAGCCGCTACACGCCTATGACTACTCGCTAGTAAGCGGTCCCATTCGGCCGCGCCTGGCCGAGAAAGGTGAAAAGCTGACTTTGCTGGATGAAAAAGAAGTTGAGCTGCTGCCGAATACCATCGTAATTACGGATGACAATGGCCCGATTGGCATGGCCGGAATTATGGGTGGGCAGTCGACTGCCGTGACACCACAGACGACGGACGTTTATTTTGAAGCAGCATTTTGGCCGCCCGATTTTATGGCTGGCCGTGCTCGCCAATACGGCATGCATACAGATGCCTCTTTGCGTTTTGAGCGAGGTGTTGATCCCTCACTACAAGTGCGTGCAGTCGAACGTGCAACAGAATTACTCACTTCAATTTCAGGTGGCGAAGTTGGTCCGTTAGATGACAATGTCGTTGCCGAATACGTGCCGCAGAATGCGCCACTGACGTTGCGTAAAAAACGTTTGCTTAGAGTGCTCGGGACTGAAATTGATGCAGATCGAGTCACCGAAATCCTGTCTGGTTTGGGCATGAAAACGGACGTAAATGACGACGGTTGGCGAGTCGAAATTCCGAGCTATCGCTTCGATATTGACGTCGAAGATGCGCTGGTAGAAGAAGTCGCCCGTATTTACGGCTATGACGAAATTCCAGAAGCGACGGCAATGGGCGAAACGCCTCTCGCGCTCGCAGATGAGTCCGCGATCGATCTGGATTTGGTCGCTAACACACTGGTTGCTCGTGATTATCAGGAAGTGATTACGTACAGTTTTATTGATGCGGAAATCAATACGAAAATAGTGGGCGAACAATCCGAATTAGTTTTGAGCAATCCGATTTCATCTGAGATGTCGGTTATGCGTGCGTCGATTTGGCCGGGTTTACTCAATGCTGCTGAAGCAAACATTGCGCGACAGCAAGAGCGCGTGCGCCTATTTGAAATTGGTAAAACGTTTCATGGCAAATTGTCGGCGCCGCAAGAGGTTGTTCGAATCGCTGGGCTCATTGCGGGAGACGTTGTTGAAGAGCAATGGGGGTGCCCGTCTCAGCTTGTTGATTTCTTTGACATAAAGTCCGATGTTGTTGCGCTCCTTAACATGACCGGTTGTAGCGACGAATTTAGTTTTGTCGCAGCGAAGCATCCTGCGTTACAGCCCGGACAAACTGCTGAAATTTTTCGCGGGGATCAATCGGTCGGCGTTGTAGGTAAATTGCATCCTGCCATTGCGCGTCATGTTGGACTGGATAAAGGTGCGTTGTTGTTCGAGCTTGATGCAGACAAAACACTTGCGTCACGGGTTCCGCTTGCTGAAACTGTTTCAAAGTACCCGATGATTCGACGCGATATTGCGGTAATTGTTGCCGATGAAGTTGTAGCCTCTGACCTTATTCGAACGGCGGAGCGGGCGGCTCCTGAGATTGTCAAAAGTGTCAGGGTTTTTGACATTTATCGAGGCCCTGGAATAGAAGCTGGACTAAAAAGCGTAGCTTTAGGCTTGATTTTGCAGGAAACATCCCGCACCCTTACTGACGTTGATGCAAACACCGTGCAGGCTGCGGTGTTTGGCGAATTGAAGAAAGAATACGCCGCAGTACTAAGAGATAATAATTAATGGCACTGACAAAAGCAGATATGGTGGAATCTCTCTTCAACGAGCTTGGTTTGAATAAACGCGAAGCACGAGAACTAGTCGATTTGTACTGTGAGGAGCTGCGAGCGTCGCTTGCAGTTGGGGAGCAAGTCAAACTTTCCGGTTTCGGGAATTTTGACCTTCGGGATAAAAATGAACGTCCAGGACGTAACCCTAAGACGGGTGAAGAAATTCCTATTACGGCACGCCGTGTAGTGACTTTTCGACCTGGCCAAAAACTAAAAGCCCGAGTAGAGGCCTATGCTGGAACCGGGGAATAACGACGAATTACCACCTATCCCAGGAAAACGATATTTCACCATTGGTGAGGTAAGCGACTTGTGTGCTGTTAAGCCACATGTACTTCGTTATTGGGAGCAGGAATTTCCACAACTGAAGCCGGTAAAACGACGCGGTAACCGTCGTTATTATCAGCGGCAAGATGTGTTGATTATCCGCCAAATCCGAAGCCTTCTTTACGACGATGGTTTTACAATTGGCGGTGCGCGGCAGCGTTTGACTGGCGATCATGCAAAAGAAGACGTTAGCCAGAGTCAGCAGATCATTAAGCAGTTGCGCATAGAGCTTGAACAAGTTCTAAAAATTCTGCGGCGGTAAAATACATTTCAGAGAGGAGGGCGGCAAGTAGTATTGCTGCCCTCGCTTCGTTGTATGCGAAAAAAAAACGGTCGGGGCGTAGCGCAGCCTGGTAGCGCACCACAATGGGGTTGTGGGGGTCGGAAGTTCAAATCTTCTCGCCCCGACCAATTTTAGTCATAAAAACAATAGCTTATAATCTGACTAATAACCTCGTTCTCTTGCGTCTCTGTTGAGGGACGCGCAGGGGACGCCTCAAGGGTCGAATCAACAGTAAGAACCTCTCCCAAACTGCGTCGTTGTCGCTAATAGCGCTATCATTCCACTTTTGCCACACCTCGTCGGCCAGTCCCCGGTTGCGTAGTAACGCCTCGACAAACAGTTCAGTAAGCATTGCATAATAGTGCGTTTGAAGGCTCTATATCGGGGTCAGATTGTCCCTTATGTTGACCGACATCCAAGTCCACTTTTATTCCTCTGGAACGCGAGATCAGCTTGACACGGAATGATGCTTATCATGAGCCTGTCCAATTTGACGAGAAAGGATGGCGCATAGAAGTTGTAGGAGACGTGGCACCCAACGTTCCGGTTTCCGCTGATCCATGGGATACTACAAATGAACCAATATCCCGATCGCTGCATTTTAGGCACAACGTCGAGGACCAAAGATGGCTACGAATAAGTTGTTAAAATATGCTGAAGGCAAGGCGATACGCTGCCTGCCAATTGCGCTCCTTTGCATCGGTTTTGCTTGTCCGGCAGGCGTCCAGGCCGAAGATTTCGACATTTTGATCAAAGGGGGTGTTGTCGTGGACGGGTCCGGAGCGCCCCGGTTTGATGCTGACGTAGCCATTCGCGGTGACCGCATCGTTTTCGTGGGCAAGGTCCCGTCCGATGCGACAGCCGACAAGATTATCAATGCGACTGGAAGGGTAGTGGTGCCGGGCTTCATCGATCCGCATTCCCATGCCGCGCCAGGCATCGAATCCGCAGAGCTTGCCGCTGCTGAACCGATTCTGTACCAGGGCATTACCACCGTGATGATCAATCCCGACGGAGGTGGTCCGGCGGACCTCAAACCGCAGATCGACAACATCAAGCGCAACGAGCCCGGCGTTAACGTAGTGCCCATGATCGGACACAACGGTGTGCGTCGTGCTGTGATGCAAATTGAGGATCGATCACCAACTGATGTGGAGCAGGCGGCGATGGAGCGCCTGGTACGGGAAGCCATGGAGGTCGGTGCATTCGGATTGTCGACCGGACCATTCTACGTACCGGGAAAATATTCGACAACGGAAGAGATTATTGGGCTCGCAAGAGTAGCCGCTGATTTCCCGAACTCGTTTCACATCAGCCATATTCGAGATGAGTCCAGCTATGACGTTGGCGTCATCGGTGCTATCGAAGAAGCCATACGGATTACTCGCGAAACGAGCCTTCCAGGCATTGTTACTCACATGAAAATGCTGGGTCCGCAAGTATGGGGTAAATCGAAAGAGGCTATTAGCGTCATCGACGCGGCGCGAGCCGAGGGGCTGGAAATTTGGGCGGATCAATACCCGTACTCAGCATCTGGGACTAGCCTGCAACCGGCACTGGTGCCGGGCTGGGCGCAGGCAGGCGGTGAAGAAGAGATGATCGCGCGTCTGGAAGACCCGGAGCAGGTCAACGAGATCCGGCCGGAAATGGCCGAGAATCTCGAGCGCCGTGCGGGTCCGAATGCGGTAATGATTCGCGACTATCCGCCAGCACCGGAGTACGTCGGCAAGCGGCTTGATGACATAGCAGGTTTGCGTGAAGAGGAGCCGCTCGATACGGCGATAGAAATGCTGAAGAACGGTGGCGCGCCGATCATCTCGTTCAACATGGATGAACGTGATCTTGAAGCCATCATGCGCCAGCCGTGGACGATGACCAGCTCGGATGGCTCGTTGACCACGCCGGGTGAAAGCCTGAATCACCCGCGCGCCTACGGCGCGTTTCCGCGGAAGATCAAACGCTACGTATTGGACAGCGGTATACTCACTCTCGAACAGGCAATACATTCGTCTTCGGGCCTGACAGCCAGCGTGTTTTCAATAGAAGATCGCGGGCTCATTCGAGCAGGGTATTTCGCTGATGTCCTGGTGATCAATCTAGATACGATCAAGGATCGTGCTACTTACCAGAAGCCGGAAATACTGTCTGAGGGTATGGACTACGTGATAGTGAATGGCCGGACTGCCATTGATGCTGGCAAGCTGGCAACGGATCGATCGGGAAGGGTACTTCTGCGGGAATAGATTGTAATCAATCAGCAGTGAGGGTACCGGGCCAAGTAATCGGCAGATAACCGCTGCGCTCGCCGGCCACGACCAGCGGTCTTATGAGCTTCATCGAAAATCCCGATATCAAACTTGAATCGTTTAGGCATCACTTCGGCGACGACCTTCGATGACTGATAGGTGCTGAAAACGATCCTGGGACCGGCGCCAGGTTTCTTCAGGAAATTGGCAACATCGGAAGCGTCAGTTGTCACCTTAAAGTCCAAGTCTGCCTGGTCAATAACCATACTGTCATCGCGCCGTCCTACTGATTGATCAGAACAGACACACATATAGGCCGGATTTTCCCATGAGGTTTCAGACGACCAGTCTTTTAATATCTGGCTCACCAACGCGAGCAAGGAAGTAACACGAGGACGTTCTTTGGCTTTTGCGCCTCTGCGACCCATAGGGATACGAGAGTTTTACCTGAACCGCATGCTGGCAAGCCCAAGATTTCTGGTCCAGTCA
>JABIUH010000096.1 GCA_018701055.1 Woeseia sp.
ATTCACTTTTCATGGTTAGCGGCGACCGAGCGTTAATCGGGCTATTCGGCCAGTCCTGGCAGATGCAGGGATAGAGTAGGCGTTGCCCTCAACCATAACACTGACATTTGCGCTATCCCCAAGGATCACACGCAATGGCAAATTGCCGGAGATCGTGATCGTCCTGCCGCTCTGGCCAAGGCCATAGAACAATCGACGTCCCGATGCATCCGATACTTCCGTCCAGCAATCGCCCGAGTATGAAAGCTCAATCTCGACCCGGGGCAAATCACTGGGCGGTGAGTTAATTGGCCCACTAATCGTGGCTGGCGAACTTGGGACGGTTTCCTTTGCTTCGGCCACCGCATTTGAGGCCTCGCTCGCGGCGTCAATCTCGATAGAATCTTCCACCGGTGCCAGCTGCGCATTCGTCGCCCCCGCAGCGGCGCCCTCGTCATCGTCACCGGAAGCTGAAGAAAATGGCGCTAACGTCGCCGGCTCCATAGTCGGTACTTCAGGCTGCGGTTCTCGTGTAAACCACCAGTAAAGTGCACCGGCAAGGATTGCAATCAGCACAATGCCGCTAATCCATGGCCCAAGTGATACATCACCCGGCAACTTTCGCTTCGGGCCCACAACAGGGGGTGCACCTACCGAGCGATTCATCTGATAATAATCAGACATGATGTCATCAGTGCTAATCCCGACAAGCTCAGCATATTTACGCAGATGACCCTTCGCAAAAACCGGCGCGCCCAGCGCGTCAAATTCATTTTTCTCCAGCGCGCGTACTTTCGGTTCATCAAGATGCAATTCTTTAGCGATATAACCCACTGAAATATCATTCTCGCGACGTGCAAGCCGCAGGCGCTCGCCACCAACCGGGCCGGTTGCCTCCTCAATCTCAGTGTTATCAGTTTTATCTTTCATCGTTTGAATCGGCCCTTAGCGGCTTTGACCTTGCTGCAGCAGTACGCGTGCTTCCGGAGATTCCGGAAATTCGCGTATCAACTGATTCTCGTAGTCCGTTGCCGCCCGATCATCCTGGTTTTGCGTTTCAATCTGCACCGCGAGGTACAGGACTGTTGCGGACGATGAATTTGTCGCAAGAAATCGTTCCATAAAGGCACGGGCACGCAAGTTGTCGTCGTTGCGATGCTGCAAGGAGGCCATTTGAATCAACGCCTCACCGTGGCTCGGTTTAACCGTCAATGCATCCCGCAAGTATTGTTCGGCTACTTGCAGATCAGGTTTCTTCGCAATGCAGACGGCTGCATTGGTCATCATCAAATAAGTCGATTCATTTTCGACAATGCCAATAGCGCGCTCAAATTGTACGATCGCCTCGTCAAAGCGCGATTGCTGACAAAGGTATACTGCGTATGAATTGCGCACGTCAGGGTCATTGGGCGCCAGACGAATAGCACGATCAAAAGATGCCGTTGCCAGGCGATCGAGGCCCAATTGCACGAACGTCAAGGCCAAAACCGAGTGCGCGTCAACCATACGGTCGTCGATAGCCAAGGCCCTCTCCAGCCGGTCTCGCGCCAGCTCATAGCTCCCTTGCTGATAGTAACGGGCCCCTAACTGATAGTTCTGGTTCGCCGCGTCAGATTCGGGATCATTTCGATAGCCGTTCGAGTCGGTCGACACACAGGCGCTCAAAATCGTCATAGCCAACAGCGCGAGGGCTGACTTTGCTAATCGGTCAATCGCTCTATTCATCATCCTATTGCCATCCCGAAATTCTGGTCCGCAAATGGCGGCCTAATGCCGCGCCGTCTTCCGACCCTTTTCGCTCAGTCGGACCTTTACTTTATCCCGTACTTTACCAGCCAGTTGGCCGCAAGCCGCATCGATATCGTCGCCTCGAGTGCGCCGCGTCGTTGCAACGAGCCCGCGTTGCTGCAAACGCTCCTGGAATTTCCGGATTGTCCCACCTGCTGAGCGCTTGTGTTGGTTGCCAGTAAAGGGATTGAAGGGAATTAGATTCACTTTCGCCGGTTTTCCCGCCAGCAAAGACGCCAGTTCGTCGGCGTGCGCCAACGTGTCATTGACGTCACGTAACATGACATATTCAAAAGTTATGAAGCGATTCGCGCGCTTTTCCGCATATCGCCAACAGGCGTCTAGCAAGTCAGCGATAGGATGCATTTTGTTGATTGGCACCAGGACGTCCCGCAAAGCGTCATTCGGTGCGTGCAATGACACGGCAAGTGCGACATTGCAGTCGTCTGCCAGCTTATCGATGTTCGGAACAATTCCTGATGTGCTGACCGTGATTCTGCGCCGCGACAATCCATATGCGTAGTCGGACGAGAGCAGTTCCAGCACTGGCAATACATTGCGATAGTTAGCCAGTGGTTCGCCCATACCCATGAAGACCACGTTGCTAACTGCCGGTTTACCATTGGACCGCGCGGGCAACTGACGGTTAGCGTGGGTCACTTGCCCGACGATCTCATCAACCTGCAGGTTGCGGTTAAAGCCCTGCGCACCGGTTGCACAGAACGAGCAATCCAACGCACAACCGACTTGTGACGAAATACACAGCGTGCCCCGGTCCGGCTCAGGAATAAAAACAGTCTCAACCGCTTGTCCTGCACCCGACTCAAACAACCACTTCACCGTTCCATCGTGTGACTGTTGCTCAGAGATGACCGTCGGCAGCGTTACTGCTGCAATGGCATCGAGCTGATCACGCAAACTTTTCGACAGGTCCGTCATGTCCTCGAATTGAGACGCATTACGCTGGTGCATCCATTTCAAGACCTGACGCGCCCGAAAAGGTTTCTCACCAATATCGGCAAAAAACTGAACGAGCTCAGATTCGCGCTTACCAAGAAGATTGGTACGCGGCGTTTGCGATTCCTGACTGATTTTTTCTGTACCTGGCAGCATCAAATTTAGCGGGTCCGCGGACAAACCCCGTCATCACCAAAGAAAAACGCAATTTCCTCTGCGGCCGTATCCGTGCCATCAGAACCGTGGACAACATTCTCTTCAATGCTGGCTGCAAAATCCTTTCGAATTGTGCCTGGATCAGCATCATCCGGATTGGTTGCGCCCAAAAGTTCACGATGCTTACTGACCGCGGATTCGCCTTCCAAGACTTGTACAACGACTGGTCCGGAACGCATGTAATTCACCAGGTCGTTGTAAAACGGCCGCTCTTTATGGACAGCGTAAAAACCTTCCGCTTGTTCCTGAGACAAATGCAGCATGCGGGCAGCGACAATTTCTAAACCGGCTTTCTCAAAGCGGCCATAAATTTCACCAATAAGATTTTTTTCAACACCATCAGGCTTGATGATGGAGAGCGTGCGCTCAACAGACATTGCAGTGTTCCTTATAGTTCAGGGAGTCCAAAAAAGCCGGCTCTGAAAAGCCGGCTGGGTTAAGTCTTCGATTTTACTTGGATAAATTCTGTCAGGCAACGTATCCGGAGCTGGATCTTGCACACCTGGAAAGCGGATTTACACGCTAAAACTCTCACCACAGCCACACTCACCGGAAATATTGGGATTCCGGAAACGAAACGCTTCATTTAGGCCTTCTTTGACAAAATCGACCTCGGTTCCATCAATGAGCGCCAAGCTTTCACTGTCCACCACGACTTTAACGCCGTGGTCTTCGAATACGTTGTCGGCATCGTCCACAGCATCTGCGTAATTAACGACATAGGCGAAGCCGTTGCAGCCCGTTTTCTTGACGCCAATCCGCAAACCTATGCCATTGCCGCGTGATACGAGGTAGCTCTTGACCCGTTCTGCTGCGTCTTTTGTTAGTGATATTGCCATTTATGCTCTGCTCTATTCCTGGATCGACTGTTCAATTTGCTGCGCCAGAGTGGTCAGCACATCTTCCAGCACTAGTATCTTACCGATCTTTTCGGGCGGCACTGACAAACGTCTCATTATTTTATGTGAATCAAAATCCCGAAGTCCACCGATCGTCTGGTTTTCCAGGCCCGTACAAGCCAATTCGGCTGCCGCAATCAGATGCGGACACGCATCCGCGCGAAATCGTGCGGCGGCGATCAAACCATCGTCAATTCCAACCGTGACGGTCAAACGGTCCCCTGCGACAGATTCAGCGACAGTCGCAGCGCTCGTAATCTGATACTCGTTCGTCAGGTCGCCTGCGTGCTGTGGATCACTGAAGCAATCACGTACAAGCTGGTTGTAGGGATCGTTAGGCATCATTTCAAGGGCCCGGCGCCAAAGAGCGCATCTGTTTTATCGCGTACCGATAGCGCTCGATCGCGGCGTCTATGTCGTCGTTTGTCGTTGTTCGACCGAAACTAAAGCGAACCGCGCCGTCCGCCTCACGATCGCTGCGGCCTAGCGCACGCAGAACATAGGAAGATTCTCCACTGGTCGAATTACAGGCTGAGCCACTCGAAACACATATCGGTTCCATACCCAGCATCAGACTCTCACCATTCACGTCCGCAACACTGACGTTGAGGATCCCGGGAAAGCACTGTTCCGCAGAACCATTACGTAGAACGTCTGCAACATCAGCAATGCCTTTCCATAGGCGCCGATTAAGTGCCCTCAGATGACGCAAGTCATTGTCCATTTGCTCATGCGCTATTTCTGCTGCCCTTCCAAGCCCAACAATTAAGGGCACTGGCAACGTACCCGGCCGGAGTCGTCGCTCCTGGCCGCCGCCAAAGACCAAGGGCGTGATCGGTACTGCAGCGAAATCTGCGATATACAAGGCGCCTATGCCTTGCGGCCCGTAAAACTTATGCCCCGTCAAGGAAAGAAGATCGATCGGCGCGTCGCTCAGGTCCAGACGCACTTTTCCAGTGGACTGGGCTGCGTCAACATGGAACGACACACCCCGTTCGCGACAGATGTGTCCGAGCTCGTGAATATTCTGCGTGATGCCCGTTTCATTGTTGATATGCATGATCGAGACGAGCTGGGTATCCGCACGGATAGCATCAGCCAATACGTCGGCCGCCAGTAGGCCGCCTTCCCCCGGTGCAAGCCAGGTCACCACGTACCCTTCCCGCTCAAGCGCACGAAAGGTGTCAACCACGGCCTTGTGCTCTGTCAGCATGGTAATGAGGTGCTTGCCGCGATGCTGGCGTGTGCGTGCGACGCCCTGGATAGCCAGATTATTCGATTCAGTGGCGCCCGACGTCCAAATTAAACGCTCCGGCTCTACGTTAAGTAATGTCGCAACTTGTTGGCGTGCGTGATCGACAACCAAAGCTGACTTACGTCCCGCCGGGTGCTGCGAAGCCGCATTGCCATAGATATTTTCCGCCGCAGTGCATTCGTGCATGGCGGCAGCGACATCTGCGGCAAGCGGCGTTGTCGACGCAAAATCCAGATAAACAATCGCGTCAGTCATTTGGCGTTCGATCTTTCGTCGCCGGCGCCAAAGCCTTGAGAATGCCGCGCATAATATTGATCTCGTTCTTGTCCATCTCCGCTTTGGTGAACAATCGCCGGAGCCTGCGCATGAGCAAGCGCGGTTCATCCAGTCTGAGGAATCCGCTTGTGGCCAACACGGATTCCAGGTGATCGTAAAAATGTTCGAGTTCGGCGCCAGTTGCCGGCGACGATTCCGGCTCAGCGGGGTCTGGCGCCAAAAATCCTGCAACCCGAAGCTCGTAGCAAATGACCTGTACTGCCATGGCAATGTTGAGTGAACAAAAAGTCGGGTCTGTCGGAATAGTTAACAGTACGTTACAGCGGTCGAGATCCTCGTTCTTGAGGCCCGAATTCTCGGGGCCAAAAACAATCGCAGCATGACTGTCGCTTTTTTCCTCCAGAATCCTTGCTGCACATTCACGCGGCGCAAAGCTCGGCCACTCGATAGCGCGTGAACGCGCGCTGGCACCGGCTACAAAGGTGCAATCGGCGACGGCGTCGGCAAGCGTAGATACCACTCGCGCAGTCTTCAGCACATCTTCGGCGCCGGATGCGCGAGCGGTCGCGTCTTCGTGCGGAAAAAACCGCGGATTCACCAATACCAGGTCACTAAATCCCATATTCTTCATAGCACGAGCAGCCGCACCAATATTGCCCGGATGAGTCGTTCCTACCAGAATGACGCGTACGTTGACCAAAGCCTGTCCTGCCTAATCTAAAATTCTTGGAATCACCAGCGGCGAACCTCTGTTATTCTACCGTCCGTCGATCAACTAGCCCGAACTATTCACGAATGCACTCGCGCCCTTGCTTGATCATTGTTTACACACGGGATTTTCTTCTCTCGGGAATACAGTCGGTATTCCGCTCGGTCAGAAATTCCCGTGTGTAAACAATGCTCTGCCCAATCATCGCGGTGATTCATGAATAGTCCGGGCTAAATCAAATTGCTCTTTACCAACACTGGCGGAATCAAACCATGCACGCAATGCTGAACGTGGCCGTAATGGCTGCACGTCGCGGAGGAGATATTCTCATCCGTAATCTAAACAAACTCGAAAAGCTCAACGTCGAGAAAAAAGGTCGCAATGATTTCGTCAGTGATGCAGATCTGGCAGCTGAAAAGGCTGTCATTGACGTCATTCTAAAACATCATCCCGATCACGCCATTCTCGCAGAGGAAAGTGGACAGCGTGGCGAGTCTGACACTGTCTGGATCATCGATCCACTCGATGGTACGACGAATTTCCTGCACGGATTTCCGGTTTTCTGCGTATCTGTCGCGGTTACCCACAAAGGTCGGCTGGAACACGGCGTAGTGTATGACCCTTTGCGCCAGGAGATGTTTACCGCATCACGTGGCCAGGGTGCGCAGTTGGAGGGTCACAAAATTCGTGTGAGTGGTCGCGTAGACCTGGAACGAGCGCTGATTGGCACGGGATTTCCGTATCGTGATTCCAACGAAGCATTCGATCCGTACATCAAAATGCTGGTCAAGGCGATGGAGAATACGACCGGAGTCAGGCGCACGGGCGCTGCCGCATTGGACCTTTGTTATGTCGCGGCGGGTCGTCTGGACGCGTTTTGGGAAACCGGACTGAAACCCTGGGACCTGGCAGCAGGCACCTTGATCATTCGGGAATCCGGCGGATTGATCAGTGGGCTCGACGGCAGCGAAGATTTCATGGATAGCGGTCACGTGCTATGTGGCAGTTCGAAAATCTACACTGGACTAGCAAAATTATTTGCGCCCGACATCAAAGCGATGTTCGCGAAATAAAAATCTCGCTTCGACCTGGTACCTCGTCAAAGTGAAATTTATAATTGCTTGATACCTGAATTCGCTACGGAAGTTCGTCTATCGCCTCCGGGTCTATTTCCGGCGGCATCAAATCTTGCGCGTTAACGTGCAACATCAACGCGGTCGCACTCGCTGTATAGATTGACGAGTATGTACCCACAACAATACCGACGATCAAGGCAATCGAAAATGGGCCGACCGATTCTCCGCCCAAAGTCAGCAATGCGGCAAGCACCACCAATGTGGTGACGCCGGTGATGATTGTACGCGCCAACATTTCATTGACTGAAACGTTCATGGATTCTTCTGCGCTGGCACCACGAAGCTTGGTGAAGTTTTCGCGTATACGATCAAATGCGACGACCGTATCATTGAGCGAATAGCCAAT
>JABIUH010000095.1 GCA_018701055.1 Woeseia sp.
ATGGTCGATACGGGTAGCGGATATAACGCTCAGAATGCCAAGCCCGTGCACGTCGGATTGTCGAGTAGCGTCGATATTGACGTCCACGTCACGGTTATGACGCGCGGCGGACGAAAAACAGAAGTGTATTCTGACGTAGACTGGCGCGGGCTTGCGGGAAAACCGCTAGTCGTCAAGATTGGCAACTGACAGTGAGTGCGTAGATTATCCATTACATTTTGTCGACGACCCTCTTTCAGCTATTGATTGTTGCGACAAAGAAAAACAAAAATCTGGGGATAGAACATTGAATTCAAACACCCTGCCGGGCTTTGTACTCGTCCTTGCCATATTGCTGGTGCCGTTTTCCGAAACCGCAGCGCAAAGCTTCGCAAACTACGACGGCGAGTTTCCGGATACGGCGAAAATGATCTATCACCAGCGCGTAGAAATGCGCGATGGTATCGTTTTGGCGACTGATATCTATCTGCCTGCTGCTGAGGGCAAGTTTCCAACCCTGCTGGTCAGAGATATCTATACGAACGGCTCTCCCGCCAATCGACAACGCTACGCGAAATTTGCGACGACCAATGGCTACGCCTTTGTCTTTCAATCAGCACGTGGGCGTTACGATTCCGACGGTCAGTGGTATCCCTATTTTCAGGAAATTAATGACGGTGACGACACCCTCACCTGGATTGCCAAGCAGTCGTGGTCGGACGGTAAAGTTGGCATGTTCGGCACAAGCTATCTCGCGTCTGTGCAATGGCTTGCAGCCCTGAATCGGAACCCCGCATTGGTCGCTATTGCACCTGCGATGAGTCCGGGAAATTATTATCGAGACGTTGCCTATCCGGGCGGTGCATTCTCGTTGCTCTCCAGAGCTCGCTGGGGAGTCGGGTTGGTGGGCGGTCGAACGACGGCAGGTTTTCCGGTCGACTGGATTAATGGCATTGGCCATCTTCCGCTAATTGATTTAGCAGAAAACGTTGGATTCAGCGTGCGCCATTTTCAGGATTGGCTTGAACACCCGAATTACGACGCTTATTGGGAACCTCTCAATCTAGAGGCGCGTGCGAGTGAAATGATCGTTCCGGCGTTGAATTTCGGCGGTTGGTTCGACGTCTTTCAGCGCAGCACGATGGGCAGTTACAAGACAATGACCGAAGAGGCCGCATCCGAGGCCGCGCGCAACGGACAGCGATTGATCATGGGTCCGTGGGTGCATGGCTGGAATGTCTCACCACAGGTGGGTGATCTCGATTTCGGTGAAGACGCGGTCATTGGCGTCGAAGACCTGTTGTTAGAGTGGTTCGATTATTGGATGAAAGATGGCGCCGCGCCAAAGGGTGCGCCGATCAAGCTCTTCATCATGGGCGAGAACGTTTGGCGCGAAGAAAACGAGTGGCCACTTGCGCGCACGAAATATCAAAAATATTACTTACATGAAAACCATTCGTTCTCAGACCAGATGCCGTCCGGTCGTTCTGGTTCGGTGAAGTACACCTATGACCCTGCCGATCCTGTTCCGACCTTAGGAGGCAATATTATGGAGTCGAGTCTTCGTGGACCATACGATCAGGGGCCGCTCGATGAGCGCAAAGATGTACTGCGATTTGTCACCGAACCGTTTGAGCGTGAGACCGAAATCACTGGTCCGATTACAGCCGAGCTGTATGCGGAAACCGACTCAACTGATACTGACTTTATGGCCAAGCTAATTGTCGTTAAGCCGGATGGGATGGCGTTTAATTTGGTTGATGGTGTCATTCGCGCACGCTATCGCGAGGGATTTAAAGAGGAAAAATTAATTGAGCCCGGTGAAGTCTACAAATACTCGATCGATATGTGGGCGACCAGCTACATGCTCGCACCTGGTGATCGATTGAGAGTTGATGTCACCAGCAGCAATTATCCACGGCTGGCTAGAAATCTGAACACCGGCGCTCCGTTCGCAATGACCTCGAAGATGAAGGTCGCAAAGCAAGTGCTGCATATGAGCGAACGATACCCATCACAAATTTTGTTGCCGATGATTCCCAGATAGGAAACGTTAATTGGTCGTCGTAATTGGCCCTGATTCGAAAAGAACGATCAACCGGGATACTGATTTGTCGGTGCCGTCATTCGGCGCCGGCGACAATACCTGCATCGTGATAGCGGCCGATCTCGGCGCTACTCATCCCAAGAATTTCCGTCAGAATTTCATCGGTGTGCTGCCCCAGTCGTGGGGCCGGGCGCACGTGGCTTCGATCCGCGGCCGTAAAAGATAGAGGGTTGTGCGGCACCAAATACTCACCGATTCCGGGTTGTTCGATTTTTTCAAACAAAGGATTATCGGTAGAGCAATCGGGGTCGTTGTGCACGAGCTCCGATACCGATTGATACTTGCCCCAACAAGCTCCGGCCGCCTCCAGTTGTTCTGCAACTGTCGCGAAATCACGCTCGGCAAACCAGGGTTCAAGCAGCTTGCAGATTTCCTCGCGGCCGGTATAGCGATCACCTTCATGGTTGAAATCCAATTCCCTGGATTCTCCTAAGCGGGCAACGGTCTC
>JABIUH010000353.1 GCA_018701055.1 Woeseia sp.
GCCCAAATCGACCCATCTCGGCCAGCATATCGGCGATCCGATAGAAACCCGGGTCGGTTGGAAGATCGTCGCGTTCCTGGCGAACTTTGTAACCGACGTCCAAACCGGCAAGGTCACCGACTGCGTTCGGTCCCATTGCCATGCCCCAGTCAAACATTGTCTTATCAATGAACTCGGGTGTAGCGCCTTCGAGCAACAAAAACTGATTTTCCCGACCATAATTGTAGAGCATTCGATTACCGACAAAGCCATTACAGTTACCGACGACCACGCCGAATTTCTTCAGTCGTTTGGCAAGCGCGAGTGAACTCGCGATGACATCGTCTGCCGTTGCCTTCCCACGAACTATCTCCAGTAAACGCATGATATGCGCCGGACTAAAAAAGTGCAGACCAATTACATCTTGCGGTCGCGAGGTGACAGCCGCAATTTCGTCAATACTTAAGGTCGAAGTATTCGTCGCAAGAATGGCGCCTTGCTTTATTGTTTTGTCCAACTCAGAAAATACTGCTTTCTTGATTTCCATGCTTTCAAAGACAGCCTCGATGACGATGTCCACATCGGCAATATCACTATAATCCTGACTTGTATTGAACCGCTGTAGTCCGGCGTCTCGATCAGCAGCAGAAATCTTACCGCGTTCAACTCCACCAGCGAACAATCCCTCCACGGTCTTACGACCGCGCGCAAGTCCGTCATCATTGTTGTCAAGTAGCGTGACATTCATGCCTGCAGCGAGACAGTTATAAGCGATTCCTGCACCCATCGTTCCCGCACCGATGACGGCAGCTGAGGACAACTTTCTTTGCGGTGTATCTTTGGTGATGCCCGGTACTTTTCTGACCTGGCGGTTTGCTAAGAAGGCATGACGCAGTCCCACCGATTGTGGCGACGCCATGCACTCAAGAAAGTATTCGCGTTCTTTCTTTAGACCATCATCGAATGAAGTCTTTGTAGCGACTTCAACGCAGTCGATAATCTTCCATGGTGCAAGTTGCCCGCGCGCGTTTTTCGATATTTTTTTGCGGGCAACATCGAAAAGTTCATCGGGGTAATCGGGCATAGAAAAGTCACGGATTCTTCGTGGCCCCTTCGCGATGCATTCAGGGACGAAACTAAGCGCGTCAGAGAGCAAGTCGTCATTACTGGACAACTTATCGAGCACGCCCATCCTATGCGCGTCGGAAGCGGGAATCGGTCGCCCGATCAAGATCACGTCCAATGCCATTGCCGGTCCAACCAGTCGCGGCAGGCGTTGGGTGCCAGACGCGCCGGGTAGCAAGCCGAGGTGTACCTCGGGAAGGCCCACAAAGGAGGATGATGTTCCAATTCGATAGTGACAAGCGAGCGCGAGCTCCAGGCCGCCACCCAATGCCGTGCCGTGCATTGCCGCAATGACAGGTGTATCGCAGGCTTCAATGCGGGTAACGACATCTGGGAGATAGGGCTCGTCGATGGGTTTTCCGAATTCCTTTATATCGGCGCCGGCAATGAAAGTTCTCCCAACGCAGATAATGACAATAGCGCTCACATCCTGATCTTCGTCAGCAGCGATAACATGGCGCAACAATCCTTCCCGAACACCGTGTGACAGCGCATTCACAGGTGGGTTGTCAACACTTAACACAGCAATATCGCCATGCATTTCGAGGGTGATAAAACTCATAAAATACTTCCGTTACTGGTGATAATTGCTCAGCCGAATGGCCGATCGATTGAAGGAGACAGCTCGGTGAATAAGCGTGGGCCCTCTGCAGTGATCGTAAGACAGTCTTCAAGCCGCACGCCGAATTCATCGAATATATAGATGCCCGGCTCATTGGAGAAACACATGCCTGGTGCCAACGGCGTCATTTCGCCGTGGACAAGATTAACGGGCTCATGTCCGTCCATACCGATACCGTGCCCAAGTCGATGCGACAGCCCTGGCGTTTTATAACCGGGGCCAAAACCTTCGCTGGTGTAATAGTCACGTACGACGTCGTCAATTTTTCCAGCCGGTGTACCAACCGTAGCCGTCTCCATTGCCAGCTCCTGTCCGCGTTTGACCGTATTCCAAACTTTGCGCTGCTTCTTGGTTGGCTCGCCGAAGACCCAGGTTCGGGATATATCTGATTCGTAGTCGAGCACAGAACATCCGCAATCCATTAAGATAACGCCGCCCTCTTTCAGGGACTGTGGCTGATCGGTTCCGTGCGGATAAGCACTGGCTTCATTTAGAAGGACGCCAGAGAACCCTGGCGATCCACCCAGTGACCGAGTGGAGGCTGTCATAAGATCTGAAATATCAGACGGAGACATCGACTTTTCAATATTTGCGTGTACATGGCGATAGGCGGCAAGTGTGACGTCATTGGCCGTTTGCATTAACGCTATTTCCGCAGCCGACTTGTACATCCGACATCCGCGAGTAATGGCGCTGCCAATCGTTACCTCAAAATCTGGCGCCGACCTCTGTATTCCGTCGACAATGAAGTGACGAACGGTTTCTTCTATACCAATGGTGCCTTTCTTCAGGCCACGATCATCAAGAATACCGGCCACTAGATCAAATGGATTTTCATGCTCGTGCCAAACCCGAACATCGTCACCAAAAGTCATACTCTCCCGAACAGAGGGCTCTTCAAAATAGGGCGTGACAAATGCGATGTCACCATCGGCAGGAATTACCGCTCCTGTAAAGCGCTCGGATCTCCGCCAGCGAACGCCGGTAAAGTAGATGAGAGCAGATCCTGCCTCCAACAGTAACGCGTTGATGTTCGAGTCGCGCATCAGTCGCTGCGCTTTCGCGACTCGACGCAGCCGCTCTTCTACCGTAATTGCTTGAGCGTCCGCCGTGATATTTTGAAGCTCGGGGCTCCCTTGCGAATAGGCGCTAGCGGGAATTGACGCTGCTACGCTGGTTGCGCCAGCGAGTTGCAAAAATTTTCTCTTATTCATTTGGACCCCACACACTGGATTGCACTAAACCGTGCCCGCATATTCGCTGATATTGAGTCATTAGTCGACAGACAAAAAAATGCGTCTGCGTGCCTGGATTTGACAAGAGTTGAATGCTTACCGCAACTGAAATTAGCTACCGCTTAGAAAGGTAGTCTTTGTGTTTTAAAGTTCTCTCAGACCAACTTCATGCTCAAGTTTTGAGCCGACTTTTGCAGCATGGGCAGATATTTTGCTTCCAATTCTTTATCGCTGGAATGTTCGTCATAGATTGTGACGACCATTGCCGCAACAGTCTTGCCGACGATATTTTTGATCGGCACTGCAATCGCCCGCATAGAAGTTGCAAACACTAATCCGAGTTGAGCAAATCCCTCTCGTTTTACGTTCCTGACTCGAGTTTCAATCTCATCCCGTTTTTCTGCCTCATCACCGTCCATGTTCTCAAGATACTCGTTAAATTCGGCTTCATTGAGATTCGCCAGGATGACCAATCCTGATGCGGTCTCGTGCGCCGGATGCCTATTTCCGATGCTAATGGACAGCGCCACAATATTAGCTGCAGATGCCGGAGCCGATTTCGCAACATAAAGAACCTCGTCACCCTCAAGCACCGAGACCGCTGATGCCGACCCAGTGCCCTCGGTGATCATGTTTAGGATCGGTTGAGCAAGCACTGGCAAATCAGCAGCCGCGACGTAACCGTAACCAAGCTTGAGTACCTTCGGCAAAAGAAAGAAGTTTCTCCCATCTCTGCCGACGAAACCCAATTCCTGGAGTGTATATAAACACCGTGAAACCACGGTTCGGGACAAACCCGAGATTCGATTGATCTCCGCAATTGTTAACTGACCGCGGCCGTCATCACAAAATGCCTGAATCACGTGTAGGCCGCGGGCAAGTGAAACCATGTAGCCACTGTCGCCGCTGCGAAAGATGTCATGAACGACTGATTGGTTGAGAACGGACTGATTCATAGTTTTACTCACATCAAATTAAGGCGCGGACCGAATATCCGGGCACCCGGACCGCGCCATTCCCCTGCCAACTGCCGTCTTACTCATTCGAGTAGTGTCCACGGTTCTGGCTGGTCTACCGTTGGGGCACCCGGACAGAAGTGTTGCGCCCGCAGTAGTCGGTTTTCCCGACGGAATTTTGGAGCTGTAAAGTAGCCGTTAATCGGCGACCTAATAGCTGGCTAAGGCTTGTAAATTTAAACTAATTAATGAGGTTTTAGAAACAAGCAATCAGTTATCGAGATATATAGACATTTTTAACCGATTAACGGTCGAAATTATTCGCCGCATCGATCGGTCGATAAATGCCACACAGCTAGGTCTTTTTGATTGGCCGCGTCACTTTGGAATGCGAAAGCGCGCGGCAGCAGATCCCTGATCTAGCAGATCATTGCGCTTTGGCGCCATCCAGAATGGCTTTCAACGCCGGTATATCTTCAACATCAGGAGGATCATCTTTAAAGGTACGAATATAGGCGTAGATATCCAAAGCATCTGCGTCTGAGAGGCTGTCTGCCGGGTAGTTGGGCATGCTTTGCGTTGGAAAAAGCGGGTTGAGCTCAGATCTTCCCCGTAAATACGTGAGGAAAATATCCTCACGAAACATGATGCCACTGACGTCATTGGCGAGATTCTTGCGGCCTATGCCGCCAAACCCATGACAGCCATAACAGCCATAGTCGTAGTACGAGGTCTTACCAAGCTCCGCATCGCCGGATATCGGACCAAACTCGACCTGTGCGCTTGCCGTCATTAGAAACAACAGGCCAGACACGGTCATCAACAATTTATCTGCATATATTTTCATGCTGGTCATTACCGTGGTTGGGTGATTACGTCGATCAAGTACGGTTCACCGTTCCTGACTGCATCAACACCGCGGGCAAGCGCCGCGGCAAGTTTTGTTGGATCTTCAATCGGACCTTCCGCTTTGACACCGTAGCCCTCGGCTAACTTCGCATAGTCGATATAAGGATCTCTGAGCGTTGTGCCGATATGCGCGCGATCCGTACCACGGCCACGAACGCCAGCCATATACTGGACGTACATCAACTCCATATGCCAGGCACGATTGTTATGCATGATCGTCAACATCGGTAAGCGGTGATGCGCGGCAGTCCAAAGTGCACCGGGCGTGTAATTAAAATCACCGTCCGTTTGCACATTGATCACAATACGACCGCGCTCTCTTGCGGCTAGCGCGGCACCCGTCGCTGCCCCCAAGCCATAACCTAACGCCGCTGCGGGATGACCACCCAGATAACTATAAGGCTTGTCGTGATCCCAAAGTTGCATGTGGTGGCTACTGGAAAATCGTGATGGCCCGCCAATACACCAATCCAAATCTTTAATGAGTGGCCACAGCTCTGCGTATATTCTCGCGGTGCTAACCGGACTCGCGTTCCAGCCTTCACGCGTTTTCTCCAGCGCCGCCTCAATAGCGGTTAACCGTGCCGCGTGATTTGCATCAGTATGGTGGCGGGTTCTGAGCACGACCGTTTTCCTGCTCTCAGAATTTGCACGCCGCTTCACCGCCGATATTAGGAGTGGCAAACTCGCTTCCGCGTCAGCCGTCAGATCATTCTGGCCAGGCGCATCCCGCCGCGGCCTCACCGGCGGCCGGATGCCACCAAAGTTTATGCTCGTTAAGTCACGCTCTGTGAGCGTTCGCAGGTGTGGTCCGTGAAGCGCCGCGTGGGCACCGCTCGCCTCAAGTCCGAAAACATAGTCCGATTCATCGTCAGCGTCCGGGCCAACCAAAGGATGACTTTGCGGGAAACTCATTGGGCCAACTTGAGACTTCGTTTCCACGGAAGCACCCACCAACTCGGCAAGTTCAACCGATCGCTTAATTCCCTCTGGTGTACGAAATCGCCCGACGGACAGTCGGGGCTTCGCGGCACCCATTAAGCCCGCGGCGATTTCATCGGCCTGTTGCTCGGTAATCGTTGGGATGACCGGTGGAACGTAGACCGGCACCTGGATGTCACCCGCCTCCTCTTTTTGAACCTCCGTATCGAGAATAACAACGGTAGGTGCACAGGGCGGCGTTACGGCTTGTCGATACGCTTCCTGGATGGCAGGTAGTGCTTCTGCCAGTGTTTCAGGATGCGCGTCCCACTTGGTAAACGAACGCACGATCCCGGCGACATCGTCAGCGGTATGCGCCTGTAGGAAATGTTTATCGTCGCGACCCACCAAGATGACCATTGGCGCGCGGCCATGATAGGCCTGGTAGATTGCCATCGCGCTGTGTTGTAGCCCGATTGTGCCCTGCACCAACGCGCAAATTGGCCGGCCTTCCGATTTGCCGTAACCATGCGCCATATCGACAGCAGATTCTTCATGCATTGCCGAAATGAATTCCGGCATGACATTGGGAATTTCACCGTAGTTGATGAGAGATTCCTGCAGGCCTTCAAAGCTTGAGCCAGGGTTAGAGGCAACGAATTCGATTTCCAGATCCCTCAAGACCTGCACGATCAGGTCTGAACCTGGCCGTTGCGCCGCTCGCATAGTTGACGGTGGCAGGGTATCGCCTAATTCGCGTGCCATTTGCTCATCGGTCGGCGGAAGCGACAGCGGCACGCCATTCGAGGGTGCTGCTGCCTGCGGTGCTGCCTCCGAACGGGTGGGCAATATACTGGCGGCGCCGGCCGCGGCGCTCGTTCCCAAAAATTCCCGACGATTGATGCCGCCCTGTTCCTGGTCCGTTTTCTTGGTCATCGGAAGATCCTCTTCGGAAGCCTGCAAATCGTATAGGTCAAACGATACCAAACCTAAACGGTCAATCGGGTTTCAAAGGCGCTGTTTATGCCACGTTGTTTCGCATAGCGAATTAGATGCGACTAATCGGCATTAAATGACAATACGAAAGACACCGGTACCGCGACACTGATGCTGGGCAAACCGGCTATTTCACGCAGGCTATCGACGCCTTCCGCAAGGCCAAATTGCGCCGCACTGATAACAACAGGCTGCTTACTAACGACCAGCAATCCGGACTCGCTGGTTCGCGTAATCAACACATCGAACGTAAGCGGCACCGTATGTCCATGCAGGGCTAGCTCACCACCAACGGAGGCGGCACTGGATTCGCCCATGGCAAGTTCACTGAGGAGCCCCACGTCAACCGACGTAGTTATGACAGCGGAGGAAAACGACGCAGTATCGAACAACATTTCCTGCATTCGATCGTCACGAATTTCAATGCCCGTATCGACGCTGGTGAGGTCAATCGTGATCTCAACCTCGCCAGCATCATTCACGCTACCCGCGAGTGCACCAAAACTATGCACCTCCGCAACATTGATGGCTTTGGTCGATATAAAGCTGAGTGTCGAGTTACTACCATCGAGAGTCCAGCTCGCACTGGTTGGTGTCGCCATACATGACGCCAACAAAAAACAAAACGCGATTTTTTTCATAGCTTAATCCCCTGCTAAATTCATCAATACAATTTCAATCTAAATAGTGAGGCGCGCCTTCACGGCACGTCTCTACGTCTGTCCCAGCTCAAGAATTACAGCGGCGAATTCATCGACATCTTCCTGTCGCGTACGCCAGTTGGAAAATGCTGGTCGAAATATTGTGCGGGCGCCTATTTTAGACGTACCCACCAGAAAACGCCCGTCGGCGATGACTCGTGCGCCCAAGTTTTCATTTAGCTCATCGAGCTGCTCGTCACTCATTCCACCTGGATTATAGCGAAACGCAACAATGTTCAGCTTTGGGTCGTTCATTAACTCCAAATGCTCTGTCGTTCGAACCCGCTCGGCGAAATAGACTGCGATGTCGAGACAATGCTCGACTAGCCGTTGTTGGCCACGTCGACCATAGGCTTTGAGCGTCGCCCATACGGCGAAACTCCGTGCCCGCCGCGAGCTTTCCGGACCGATGGCGCCAAATGTTGGCCGTGCACTATTTTCTTCCGGCAAGTAGTCGGCGGAATAGCGAAAGGCACGCGCCATTAATCCGTAGTCACGTACAAATGCATACCCAGAGTCATAGGGAACGTTCAACCACTTGTGGCCATCGACAGTCGCGGAATCCGCTTTCTCGATGCCTTCGACAAAATGTGCGGTACGCGGAGATACTTTTGCGAAAAGACCAAAAGCGCCGTCAACGTGAACCCAGCAATTGTGCTGCCGAGATAATTCGATCATCTCTTTTACGGGATCAAATTCTCCAGCGTTCACTTCGCCAGCATTGACGATAACGAGAGCGGGCTCTCCATTTAAGGCCTCAAGCCCAGCGGCAAAGGCATTCAAATCGAGTCGACCAAAATCATCTTTCTCGAAGCGCTGAATGTTGCCGCGACCGACGCCTTGTACAGCGAGCACTTTTAGCGTGCTTGCATGGATGAAACCCGAGGTCAGCACCGGCATTTGCGGTGCACCGGAAAGGCCGGTTTCAGACACATCCAGGCCGTGCTGTTCACCCCACCATTGACGCCCTGCGGCGAGACAAACAAAATTAGCCATGGTGGCGCCCGTCACCATCACGCCGGACCATTCTGGGGGCAGTTCGAATATCTCTTTTAACCAATCAAGAGCCTGCATCTCCATTTCCACGCCCGCGGGGGACAATACCCACGTATAGGTAATGGCGTCGTAAGCCGTTGCGAGAAGATCAGCTGCGAGCGCGGCGGGTGTGCTGCCGCCAATAACAAAATGGAAAGCTTTCGGGCCTGCGGTATTGCCGCCAGCGGTTTCATTGAGCTCTATGAGTCGATCGATGGCGGCCTGTGCCCCGCAACCCTCCAGTGGCAGCGGTTCTTTGAAATTCTGTAGAACTTGTTCGGCATTAGGCTGTAAAGCTAACCGCTCATCGGTGCGTCGAATGACGTCGGTCAGGTTCGCGGCGAGAGATTCCACCAAGGCATCCAATTCGTCACGAAACTCTTCCCCCAACCCACGCTGGCCCATCTCCGACAACCCTTTTTTATTGTTTTTGGTCAGATCTGAATCCTAGCTCGGACTATTCATGAATGCACGTGATGATTGGACAGAGCATTGATTGCACACAGGATTTTCTGACTGAGCGGAATACGCACTGTATTTCCGAAGAAAGAAAATCCTGTGTGCGATC
Source organism: Woeseia sp. (assembly GCA_018701055.1). Taxonomy (GTDB): domain Bacteria; phylum Pseudomonadota; class Gammaproteobacteria; order Steroidobacterales; family Woeseiaceae; genus SZUA-117. Next base: position 9,048 of record JABIUH010000353.1, read on the forward strand.
AATACTCATGCAAGGGTGCGAGCATTTAATGAATAGTCCGGGCTAGCATGAGGCACCGGCAATAGGCTGCGGTGATTTGCCTCTGTCGCTAACCCAATGGGATGCTTATTGCAGATCGTGGCTCACAAGAACGACGGTGCGAAGCTGATAACGCCGCAGACAATGCTGTGCCCTTGCTTATCGCAGCGATACGGAAAGCGAGACGCTGAGAAACATCATCGCCGCGGCCCTTGCAGGAGAACGCCGGCCAAAGTCACGAAATCTGGATCGAACCGAAGTCCCTCAGAATTCAAATCCAACCCAGGCTCTTAAACGATATAACCCGCTATAACGCCTTGAAGACAGCGTCTAAAGTCTCTTTCGCGTCCCCAAAGAGCATGCGCGTGTTGTCCTTGAAGAACAGCGGATTCTGCACGCCCGCATAACCGGTTGCCATGCTGCGCTTGAGGACGATCGAAGTCGTTCCCTTCCAACACTCCAGGACCGGCATGCCAGCAATTGGGCTATCGGGTTCATCTAATGCAGATGGATTCACGATGTCATTCGCACCAATTACTACAGACACGTCGATTTTCGGAAAGTCTTCGTTTATCTCGTCCATTTCGAAGACGATGTCGTAGGGGACCCTGGCTTCAGCCAACAACACATTCATGTGGCCGGGCATTCTTCCGGCAACCGGGTGAATGCCAAAACGAACGTTGATGCCTTTAGCTCGCAGAGCCTTGGTAATTTCGAATACAACGTGCTGCGCCTGAGCGACGGCCATACCATATCCGGGAATGATCATTAC
>JABIUH010000094.1 GCA_018701055.1 Woeseia sp.
AATACGGACAGATTTTGTTTGTGATCGACCAGCGCGGCGACTAAGGGGTCGCGCAAATATGCTCGAAAAAGTAGTCATTGCCAATCGCGGCGAAATCGCACTGCGCATCCTGCGTGCGTGCCGCGAAATGGGCATTAAAACGGTGGCCGTCCATTCCACTGCCGATAACAATTTGAAACACGTTTTGCTCGCGGATGAGACCGTTTGCATTGGTCCGCCACAATCGATTGACAGCTATCTCAACATGCCGGCGATCATAAGTGCTGCAGAAGTCACTGATGCAGTCGCAATTCATCCGGGCTACGGCTTCCTCTCGGAGAACGCCGATTTTGCCGAACGCGTCGAGACCAGTGGATTTGTTTTCATCGGACCGCCAGCCAGCGCTATTCGAGAAATGGGTGACAAAGTTGCTGCTATTCGCGCGATGAAAGCTGCTGGCGTGCCAACCGTTCCAGGATCAGATGGCCCGCTCGGAGACAATGCCGAAGAGAACCTGCGTATTGGTCGCAAAATCGGCTACCCCGTCATTATCAAGGCAGCAGGCGGTGGTGGCGGTCGCGGCATGCGCGTTGTCCATTCCGAGGCGTCCCTGACTGCCGCAATATCAGTTACGCAGGCAGAAGCACGATCGGCCTTCAACAACGAAACGGTATACATGGAGAAATTTCTCGAGGCGCCTCGACATATCGAGTTTCAAGTGATGGCGGACAATCATGGCAACGCTATTCATTTGGGCGAACGCGATTGCTCAATGCAGCGGCGACATCAAAAGGTTGTCGAAGAAGCGCCTGCTCCGGGAATTACAGAAGAGCAACGGAATCGGATTGGCGATCGTTGTGTTCGTGCTTGTCAGGACATGGGTTATCGCAGTGCAGGAACATTCGAGTTCCTGTATCAGGATGACGAATTTTACTTTATTGAAATGAACACTCGTCTGCAGGTTGAGCATCCGGTGACAGAGATGATCACCGGCGTTGATATTGTGCGCGAGCAATTAGCGATAGCGGCCGGTGAGCCTTTGAGTCTTACTCAGGATCAGGTCACGTTTAGCGGTCATGCAATCGAAAGTCGTATCAATGCCGAAGATCCGAAGACTTTCATGCCTTCGCCCGGCCCAGTGCATTTGTGGCACCCGCCAGGTGGACCAGGAATTCGAGTTGAAAGCCATCTCTACAGCGGCTACCGGGTACCGCCCTACTACGATTCAATGATTGGCAAGTTGATCGCGCATGGCTCCAGTCGACAAATAGCGATTGCGCGTATGCGGAATGCGCTAACGGAAGTCGTCATCGAGGGCATCAAGACCAACGTGCCGTTGCACCAAGAGATCTTCCAACACGCCGCATTCCAGGCTGGCGGGACAGATATTCACTACCTTGAAAAAAGACTCGGACTCTAGTCCGGGCTCGCGAATGTCACAGGAATGGCGTCAGTTTGTGATGAATCTTGAATCCATCGAAGCCGATCATGCTGAAGCCGTATTGCTGCGCCATGGTGCGCAATCAGTGACGCTAAGTGATGCGGGTGACGCGCCCGTACTTGAGCCACTGCCGGGCGAAACGCCGTTGTGGCTAGAGACTAAAATTACCGCTCTATTCGACGCGGAGACCGATCTCAGTAACTTGGAATCTGATCTCCTGCACTCGTTGGCGCTAACCGCGTTACCACCACACCACTTTGAGGATCTAGAAAATCGTGTCTGGGAGCGCGAGTGGCTCAAAGATTTTGCCCCCATGAAGTTTGGCCAACGCCTCTGGGTCGTGCCTGGCGATGATCCAGCACCCACCGAATACGAGGTCGTTGTTAAGCTAGATCCCGGCCTGGCGTTCGGTACAGGCACACATCCAACAACAGCACTATGCCTAGAGTGGCTTGACGGAATCGACCTGACGGACAAATCCGTACTCGATTTCGGATGTGGCTCAGGCATTCTGAGCGTGGCAGCCTGTAAACTCGGCGCAAAATTTGTTGAGGGCATTGACATCGATTCGCAGGCAGTAACAGCCAGCCAGCAGAATGCGCTTAGAAATTCTGTCGATGAACGATTCATCGCAGGCACATCGAGAAGGGATGAATCGGTACAATACGATGTCGTCGTTGCGAATATTCTCGCCGGAACATTAGTCGAAAACGCCGCATCGATTTGTACCTGGCTCAAACCCGGCGGCTTGATAGCGCTATCTGGTATTTTGGAAACGCAGGTGGATGACGTGCAAACAGCATTCAATGACGTGATTGATTTCGCGCCGCGTATGATTCAGGACAATTGGGCCTGCTTGTCGGGCGTGAGAATAGCCCGGACTATTCATGAATCACCGCGATGATTGGGCAGAGCATTGTTTGCACACGGGA
>JABIUH010000093.1 GCA_018701055.1 Woeseia sp.
CAGCGCACCAGCATCCATGGTCAGTGTCTGCACAGCCACTTCTCCAGCAAGTACCTTGCCGCAATCGTCGTAGTTCATATCGTCGCTATCGGCATCGCGAACATCTTTCACGTACTCGAATACACCACCTTCGTCAGGTGTTTGAATCATCAGCGTGATCGCGAATGACGAATTATCAAAATGCCACCCAAGTTCCTGGCCTTCATCCGCATAATGAAGATTGATCGATGACATTTTGTCGGCATATTCATGCAGATCGTCTTCTCCCAGGACGGTGCAAAGAAATTCGCGAAATTCTTCGGCGTCGTAAAGTGTATTCAGTGCCGACGTCGGCGGAATTTGATCATCGGTAATACAACCCTTTGACGAAGACACCAGTCGATTTCGAGGATGATCACTGGCATAGGTCGGATCGGGCGGGGTCAAGAAAATATTGTGATCAGTGATGGTGTAGTAGGCAAGATTCTGTTGTTCCTTGCCTTCACGTTGAATCGCCTCAACGGCGGTTGCCCGTAGGAAATCGGGCATCACCAATACGCCATTTTTATCTAATGAGTGTTTCGAGTTGGCGCGAAATTCTATGTCCTGCAACGGATACAAGCTCAGATCGACGATGTCTGCGAGAGAGTCGGTCATTTCGTATTAATCTTCGTCGCTATCCAGTTCAGTAAATATCACTCGACTATCAGCATCAATGCCCAATTTTTTCGTAACACCTGCATTCAACTCCAATACGAAATTGATGGGGTGCGCTGCAGAAATCGAATCCAATGATAAGGGAACTGTGTTTTCGACGATGTTGGCGATGTCGCCGTCAGCGCCAAAGAAAACAATATCCAGCGGTATGAAAGTGTTTTTCATCCACATCGAAAGCGTGGCAGGCCGTGGGTAGGTAAACACCATTCCGGTGAATTCTGGAAGGTCACGGACAAACATTAGGCCGCGACTACGCTGTTCTGCGCTCGCTGCAACGTAAGTTTCGAATTGGTAGCACCCGTGGCTACTGCTGGAGATCACCAGGTTTGTTTTATTGAATGCCACATCGAGATCAGCCGCACTGTAATTCTGTGCTGCCGCCGACCCGCACATAAGTATTGCTGCGATGATGCGAATAATGGTCATTATTGAGATTTCCAATTCACTCGTCCGGTAAATGCCAACTCGGTAAAGGCAACACTGGCAGAACCGTTAAGCTCCGCCAGCGGTGACACGCAAAACACACTGCCGCTAATCATATAGTCTTGGCCCGAATTACCGTCAATATGTTCATGCTCTGTCACGTCTGTCCAGCACCCGTTAGTATCCGGTGTGGCAAAGAATCGACCGTTGCCTTCTTCGATCAACGTGACATTTGTGGGCAATTCCGCGCCAATCTGCGCTTCCTTCAATGCCGGTATGCCGAGAATTAGTGTGAGGGTTTTCTTCTCTTCCCCGTTTTCGTAAGGACCCGAAAATCTCAAACGCGCACCTGCGTCAGCGGGTCGGCGCATACCTTCACATGACATTTCTGCCGAGCCCCAGTCGAGATTTGCCCGAATGCCGATTGAGAGGTCTGTCCGCAGGCTGCTCGCCGCCACGCAATCTGTCGAAATTCGTGCGCTAATTTCCGGGGATTCTGCGCCAGGGGAAGGAGATTCGGCGCATGCCGCGACGCCTAACGCCGCCACAGTCAGTAGAGCCATTGACGTCGAATGGGTGACCCGGCGGTTGCCAGGCAACCCTTGAATCCGGGGAATATGTCGAATTTTCTGCAAAGTTTGTGGTTCCTGCGTGTCCCAATTGCCATTATCACCAACCTTGCGGCATGCGCCAACCGACCAATTCGACGCTCGTACGAAAGCTTGGCAAACAAAAAATGCCGCGACGGGTTGGCCTCAGCGCGCATCACTACTACAATGGCCGCTTTTTTGCCCTCGGAGTTATTAGATAATGAGCGTCGCAGAACAATTCCAAAAGCTCGAGTCTCACGTGGCGAGTCTTATCGTCGGCCAGGAGCGTCTGATCAACAGAATGCTGATCGCGCTCCTCTGTGACGGCCATTTGCTGGTTGAGGGTGCGCCCGGGCTGGCGAAGACCCGCGCGATCAAAGTGTTGTCCGAAAGTGTCGAAGGAAGTTTTCATAGGCTCCAATTTACGCCCGACCTGTTGCCGGCCGATTTGACGGGAACCGATATCTATCGGCCACAGGATGGGACGTTCGAGTTTCGCGAAGGGCCACTGTTCCACAATCTCATTCTGGCTGACGAAATAAACCGTGCCCCGGCAAAAGTACAGTCCGCTTTGCTTGAGGCGATGGAAGAAAGACAAATTACGGTTGGCGCCGGGAGTTACAAGCTCCCCGATCTGTTCATGGTGATGGCGACGCAAAACCCGATCGAGCAAGAGGGTACTTACCCGTTACCGGAAGCACAGTTGGATCGTTTTTTGCTGCATGTTCAAGTCGGTTATCCGACACCAGAGGATGAGCGCAAGATTTTGATTTTGAATCGCGACGAGGCGAAGTCAGGTGAGCGTGACGCATTTGCGCCGCCGGAAATGACGCTCCAGTCGGTGATTATGGAAGGCAGGCAGCAAATACTTGGGCTGCACTTGTCCGACGAATTGGAGCAATACATCGTTAACGTGGTTGTTGCGACGCGTAATCCTGGCGCCGTAAACAAAGATCTTGAAGGACACGTGCTCTACGGCGCGAGCCCACGAGCTTGCATGGGTATCGACAGGGCATCTCGTGCTCACGCGTGGATCAACGGTCGCGATTACGTTGGGCCGGAGGACATTCAGGCAGTGGCTCATGACGTATTGCGGCATCGTTTGGTCATGAGCTTCGAGGCTGAGGCTGACGGCGTGTTACCGGATTTGGTAATCGATGGCGTGCTCGATGGCGTTGGCGTGCCGTAACTCGCGATACCCATATGCAGCAATCACCGCAACA
>JABIUH010000092.1 GCA_018701055.1 Woeseia sp.
CATCCGGTGAAAACGCGGCCTCGATCTGATCACGACGGATACCCGTCGAAACCTTTTCGATGTCGCCATCGGCTACATTAACGGTGTAAAGCGCCGCGTGATTGTCCGTATAGGTAATACGCGGAACGTCACCGCTGCTCCAGGCTTGAAGCTCATAATAAAAATCGCCCAGTCTGTGTTCCGCTATCGCAACGCCACCCAATTGATCAGCGATGACCAATGATTGCCCGCCCAACGAATCGGTAATGTAGGCAACTTGTTCACCCTCTGGTGACCAGATTGCAGAATACTCTCGAACTGATCCAGAACCTGTGAGGTTTCGCGTGGGCCCATCGTCTACCGCAATCGTGAACACGTCACCGCGCGCAGTGATAATCGCGCGTTTCCCGCTCGGAGAAATATCGGCGGCATCAATGGCACTATCGGCATTTTTCCACTGTGTTCGCAGCTGTGGAAGGTCGGGACTAATGTTTATTGGTATTTCGTTGACAGATTCATCGACGGTATTGAGGGCGAACAGTCGTCCCCCCGCTTCATACACAATGTCGCTACCGTGGCCGCCGGCCGCGCGCACATCCCATAAATCCTCCATTGAAACTTTCTCAACGTCGTTCGATGCAGAATCGTAACGATATATATTGAAAAGCTTGTCTTCGCGATCAGAAATAAAGTAGGGCGTTCCATCAATCCAAATGGGATTGAAATTCGTCGAGCTATGGCCCGGAATAACTTTTACCTGTTGGTCAGCGATGTCCATGATTTGCATCGGTGGTGCTGAGCCGCCGCCATAGCCTTTCCATCCGGACGAACCGCCAAATAGTCCGTTATACGCAGCGCGAAACGACGTAAACGCCAATCGCGAATCGTCAGCGCCATAAACGGCTGACATCACGCGCGCCTCCATTTGTTTCTCAGGGAGGCCACCGTCGACAGATGCATGGTAAAGCTGTCCGGATCGGCCATGATCAGTTTCACGGGCCGACACGACCGTGACGCTATTGCCGTCAGCCGTCCAACCCGTTGGCGTATCGGCACCCGGATGCCAAGTCAGTCGTTTTGGTTGGCCGCCAGCAGTGGGCACGACATAAACGTCACCGTTGTTCTCGAAGCTCGCTGCAAACGCAATTTGCGATCCGTCGGGAGAGAATTTTGGATTGCCTTCGGCAACGGGACTGGACGTTAGTCGGCGGGGTTTTGAACCATCACGATCAGCTACCCAAATATCGCCAGCGTAAACGAAGGCCAGATGTTCTGCGGATATGTCCGGGGTTCGAAGTAAAAGAGTTTGTTGAGCGAATACTGAATAACTACCCAAAGCAAGCACGACACTTGCCAACACAGATACATATTTCATGGTCGATTCCTGAGACGAGAATCAAACCACAGCGAGCGGCCGTCCTCGTTTTATTGTTCCAGATTCAAACGAGTATTGGCGCCGCAATCGGGACCAACCACACTAAAATGCTTTACAACAAGCTACTCGTCAGAAAATCGTTCGACAACAACCGCTTCCAGCCGCGTCAAACCGGCGGCTTTCCCAACAGCCAGCGCCTCTTCGTCACTTGCGCCTGCCAACTTTTCTCGCAGTGCGTACAGAGCTCCAACCCGATTGCCGCTTGCGCAATGCACCAGAACGGGTCCTTCCGTACTGCTTAGCAGGCGATCTAGTTCGTGCGCATTGGCGTAAGTAATATCGTCGGCTGCCGCAATTGGAAAGCTAATGTATTTCATTTTCCGAGCAGCAACTTCAGTTGCTTCATCCATACCACGATCTTCACCTGCAGCGCGCATATCAATTACAGTCGTAAACCCTGCTTCTTTGAGCACATCCAGCGCCGCACCGTCCGGCTGGCCTGATGAAACCTGACCCCAATCGCTGAGCGACGAATCACCTGATCGAATATCGCTCACGCTAATCAAAATGACAGAATCATCACCCTCGCTATCTGCGATTGCAACTGCAACTGAAAGAGAAAAGAAGGTTAGTAAAACCGCAAGAAGTCGTTTGCTCATGAAAATTTTCCGTTCCGTTGTTTAGTTAGCGACGCGCGGACTGTTTCCATGCAAAGCGTGCGTTGCCATCAACTCGCATTAATGCGCACATCAGCCATATTTGCAACGTGCTTGCCAATCATCAGCGACGATGTAGCCGCCGGCGACGGTGCATTGAGAACATGAATAGCGCCAGGCGATTCCTCAACTCTAAAATCGTCAACCAAGTTTCCGGATCGATCAACGGCCATCGCGCGGACACCCGATTTTCGCGGTATCAAATCCTTTTCCTCAATCTCCGGAATTAACCCTCGCAAACTATCAACGAATGCGGACTTGCGTAGCGAACGATTGATTTCGAAAATACCGGGACCCAGGTTTTTCGCCGCCAACAGCCAAAACCCCGGGAACGAAAGTGTAGAAGCGACATCCGACCATGAAAAATCTCGGCGATGGTAACCTTCACGCTTGGTCGCCAGTATGGCGTTCGGACCAGCATCCACTGATCCGTCGACGCGCAATGTGAAATGCACACCCAGAAATGGCAATGATGGATTGGGCACGGGATATATCAAGCCCTTCACCAGCGATCGGCGTGATTCAATAAATTCGAAAAACTCACCCCGAAACGGAATGATGCGTAAGCCTGGTTTCACGCCCATCTTTGCGGCCACCACATCCGAATGCAGCCCGGCACAGTTGATAACGAGTTTCGTCTCTATATCACCGGTCGAAGTTTGTACGCGGTAGCGCCCCTTTTTAGCGGTCACACCGAGAAATTCAGAATTCAGTTGTGCTTTACCACCGGCATTTTGAAACACAGCCGCGTAGGTAGACGCAATTTTTTTGTAGTCGACAATTGCCGAGTGCGGCGCGTACAGAGCGCTAGCACCCCGCACGTGCGGTTCTATCTCGGCAAGTTCGTCACGATCGATCACGCGTAGATCGGGAACACCGTTTTCTCTACCGCGATCGTTCAGTCGCTCCAGGCGTTGTAACTCCTGCTCCGTATTGGCAACAATGACCTTTCCACAACGAATGATCGGTATGTCGAAGCGATCGCAGAACTCGCTTAAAGCACGGTGTCCTTCCACGCAATATTTCGCTTTGAGCGAACCGGGTTCATAGTAAATACCAGCATGCAACACCCCGGAATTTCGCCCCGATTGTTGCGCCGCGAACTCCGCGTCCTTCTCGATCAAGACGATTCGCGCACGCGGCTGCATCTGTTGCAGATGCATGGCGGTGGAAAGACCAATCAATCCACCCCCGACGACAACGACGTCAGCCGCAAAATTTGTCATGCTTAATTACTCGTAACCCTACTGTTTAATCTTTCAACAACATTTCAGAACCGAGCACCACGCCATCTCCGGTGAAACTGACGTTGAAGTTAATCCTGTCCATCAACTCCTGAGACACTGCGTTTAGTTCGACTATGGCTTCCTGAAGTTCAGGCATTTCACTTACGTCGCCGGCACCGCCCATCATTGATGCGCCCACATACTCGTAATACGCACCCGCATCCATATCCATGTAAATAAATGGCGGAGCGTCAGGTGCGGACGATTTAAGCAATCCGCTAAGCCCTTTCTCCATACCATCACCGACTGATATCGCCAACGCATCCTCCGTCAGCGCAATGTGCACAACCTGCCCCAATGCATCGATCTGCGGCATGCTTAAACGAACCGGCTCACCGTTTGATTCCAAATTCAACGCGGCGAACTCCGGGCTGAACATTGCGCCCATCGCCAACAGGCCTTCGGCATTCTCCATCGCAACGAGCAAGCGCGCATCCATTGAGGTCGGCGGTAGTTGTGCCGCTATGTTTAAACCTTCGATGCTTTCAATAGTGGCCACAAAACCATTGAATCCATACGCTATCGGAGGAATAGGTTGATTTAGAACCTCGCGGCCCGCCGCGACACCATTTTGCAATTCTGCAAAGAATTCGCATGCAAACGGTTCCGCTTCAAGCGCATCCAATTGGTCGGAATAGAAATTCCGAATCGCAAGCAAATCCATGCCCATGCCAAAAGTCAAAATGCCATCCTGAGGCATTCCTAATCCGGGAACGGGACCCGCCAACGCTGTCATCGCTGCCGCAATATCTTCACGTACTTCAATCACGGCACTGGAAACGATCTTATCGACACTGAGTTCCGAATAACCACTAACGAGCCGCGGCATGATTTCGGCGACAGATCGAATCTCTGCTTTACAAACATCGCTCAACGCGCTCGAGTCGTAATCACCGATCTCAAGCAACGCCGCATTGACGCCCGTTTGCGGTTCGATGAGCGTAGCGGCGATGCGTTCGATATCAACAAAGCCTAAAATGTAGTTTTCGTAATCGTACTTTTTGGCAATCGCTGCCAAGGTGCCGGCGTCAGCAACGTTGTTGTCCGGTCGCGACAACCCAAGCACTTGCTGCAAATGGTCATCAGAAAAGTTAGTCGGTGCAAACGTGACGACGAATTGGTTGCCAAGAATCGCAACAATGACACGCCCTTGCTCGTCGCCAACGTATCGATAAGCATTTCCATCGATGGTGGCCGTATCCATTTTTTGCTCGGCCTTTTCTTCAAGGCGCTGAATGGTCGATTCCATTAGCTCGCCATCAGACAATGTCACTCGCAGAACAGGCAATAAACCGGAGCCATAAAACGCAAATTGCGAATCTTCGTCGATGCCAGCCGATGCCAATCCATCAATGGACAATAATCCGTCCATTTCGTCCAGAAACGGCATAAGCGACTCAAACCAGTCGACATTTTCGTTCTGATCCTGCGCCTCTGTGTAAGCGGCTTCTGCGATCGCGCGAATAACGCGGCGATACATCTTCAAGGTTGTGTCAATTAGCGGCGTCAATTTGTCAGAGAGATCGGCGGG
>JABIUH010000309.1 GCA_018701055.1 Woeseia sp.
CGCTTGCGGGCAATTGCGCCAGTTGCCACACCGTGTCAGACGATGGATTTATGGCCGGCGGGGTGGCGTTTGAAACGCCGTTTGGTAAGATTTTTTCAACCAACATTACCCCGGATTCGGAAACTGGCATTGGACGATGGACTGGCGAGCAGTTTCTCGACTCAATGCGTTATGGGATACGACCGGACGGCGAGCATTTGTATCCCGCTTTTCCGTATACCGCATTCACGAACGTTGTTGATGAAGATATTGCTGCACTTTACGTTTACCTAAAAAGCCTTGCTCCGATTCAGCAGGCCGCTGTCGAAAACGAAATGTCTTTTCCGTTCAACCAGCGCTCACTGATGTCCTTTTGGAACGCGTTGTTTTTCAATTCGGGAGTCTATGAGACGAACGCTGATGAATCGGAAATTTGGAATCGTGGGGCGTATCTGGTGGATGGGCTTGCACATTGTTCGGCGTGTCATTCGCCACGAAATTTCATGGGTGCAGAAAAAAATGACGCGTACATGGCGGGTGGGCGGTTTACTGATCGGGTACGCGACGGCAGCTTTCATCCTTGGTCCGCGCCGAACTTAACGGCTGCATCTGATGCATTGGGCGCATGGCCGATCGGTGAGTTAAATGCATACCTTAAGCATGGCAAGAATTCATATGTCGACTTATTCGGGCCTATGAACGAAGTGGTCCAAAACAGCACGCGGTTCCTCAGTGATGAGGATATCAATGCGATGGGGGTCTATCTAAAAAGCCTACCGGCGACAATGGCTCAAGCTGCGGTTACAGCTGACAGACGTGTGATGGGAATGGGGCGGACCGTTTACAATCTTCACTGTGGAACGTGTCACCTACCCACGGGCCTTGGCGACGAAGAGCAGGGCCCAAGACTTGCTGGCGGCAGTCTCGTGGTTCAAGCCGCGGACCCTGCTTCGCTAATCAACGTCATCCTTTACGGACCGGAGATACCGCATCCGCCGTTGGACACCAAGCGCAGAAAGCCGATGGAAGAGTTTCAATATGAACTGACTGACGCTGAGGTCGCAGCCGTTGCAACTTACTTGCGATCCAGTTGGGGCAATGTTGGCGGGCTGGTGTCGGCTGAACAGGTTGCAGCTCAACGGTAGCTTTTCAACATAAAGCAGGGCCCATGGGACGCTCGATTGGTTCCAGATAGGCACCAAAGCGCCTGGTCCTCATTCGTTGGTGATACAATTGTCGAGCATCATTTTTTCAGCCGGTCTCCGAAGATCGGTTGAGTCAACCGAGGCCTTATCGAATGAATGGAAGCGCGCTTAAGTCTGCGCTAATCATGCTTTGCGCTAGCGCATTGATCGTCTCTTGCGCGCCAGAAATGGGTGAGCCAGAAAATAGTGCATCGCCCTTGCGCGTGCGCCTAATGAGCGCAGAGCAATATTCAAATACTTTGGAACATGTTTTCGGTAAGGATGTGAGTGATAGCGTGCTGCCACCGCTACCCCCATTCACGCGGACGGACGGATTGCTGTCGTCAGGCGCGGCTTTTGTCGGCGTTACTTCCGATCAAGCGCAACAGATCCAGCAGGCTGCAGCATCTGTTGCTGAGAAGGTCGTCGATGAAACGCATCGCGATTATCTCCTCGCTTGCGAACCTGTTTCCGAAAAGGAGGCTGATTCGACATGTGCGGCTCAAGTCCTCAAAGAGATTGGACGTCTGCTATACCGTCGACCGCTGAATGAGACCAAAGTATCGCATCTGCTTGAAGTCGCTGAAGCAGGGGCCAACGATGCGGAAGATTTTTATGTAGGCCTCGCGATCGCGATTGAAACATTGATGATAGGTCCGGAGGCGATATTCATTGTCGACGTTGCAGAGCCAGATCCCAGCAATCCAGGAGAGGAAAGGTTAGACGCGTTTTCGATTGCCTCGCGATTGAGTTTCTTCCTGTGGAATTCGCCTCCTGATGATGCTTTGTTGCGGGCAGCCGAAAGTGGTGAATTGCATACCGTTGATGGCCTCGCGAAATCGGTTGACCGAATGCTCGCCAGTTCACGCATTGAAGATGGTGTCAGGGCGTTTTTTGACGACATGATGGGTTTTGATGATTTTGGCAGTCTTGCAAAGGATCCTGTTGTTTATCCAATGGTGACCGGTGCAACGTTGGCAGATGCTAAAGAACAAACACTGCGGACAATGGTTGATCATCTGCTCGCAAAAGAACTCGATTATCGTGACTTGTTTACAACCCGCGACACATTCATGTCGATGCGATTAGCCGCGGTCTACAACACGCCAACAAATA
>JABIUH010000306.1 GCA_018701055.1 Woeseia sp.
ATGATTTATGGCAGACAAGATGACACGATCTATTTGCACGGCGCTAGAAAGGCTCGTGTTATTCGCTTGTTGGAGAAAACGACTCGCGCTTGTTTGAATGTCACGTTGCTCGACGGACTGGTGCTGGCCCGCTCGGCATTCAATTCATCAATGAACTATCGGTCAGTCTCTGTGTTTGGGGAGCCCGCTCTTGTTGAAGGTAACGACGAAAAACTGCAAGCGATGCGGCTTGTGGCCGAACACAGTATGCCCGGCCGTTGGGCCGATGTTCGCGATTCGCACGAACGGGAAGTCAAAATGACCGGTGTAATAGCCCTCAAGATTCAATCGGCGGCCGCGAAAATTTCTAGCGGGAAACCTGACGATGAAGAGGAAGATTACGAGATCCCGGTGTGGGCAGGTGTACTGCCAGTGACAACAACAATCGGCGCACTGGAAAACGACGACCGTCTATTGCCAGGCGCTGATCCATCGGATGCAGTAAGAGCGCTTCAAAACAGAACGCTATAGCTCAATTGCCAATGGGCAGATGTCCGGATTTCACCCATAGAAGAGTATCTTCGCCTGCGTAGAGGTCCGATCGAGCGCCCGGTGGGAATCGCAACCACGAGTTCGCTGCAAATTGACACTGATCGACGCGCACTGACCCTTGGACGACAAACAGTTCCAACCCGCCGAGTGGCGCAAGTTCAGAGGCGCTCGTTGCCTGCGGGATGCGCCACATCTCTACTCGCTCAGATTCGAAACTATGCAAATGAAGTTTCGTTATCGTATCCAACGCGACTGCTGGCCAGACATCTTCGTCGGCAGTATCCACCGAAAATTGCTTCAGGTCAGTTGGATCGAACTGACGCAATTTAACTAAAATACGACACCCACGTTCGCTCCGCGGAATGTGCCCGCTGCCCGGCGGGTTTCGCACATAGCTCCCCTGCGGATAGTCCCCATGCTCATCCGAAAAGACACCATCAAGGACCAAGAACTCCTCGCCGAGTGCATGCTCGTGCCATGGAAATGAACTATTGGGTGCATAACGCACGATGCTCGTTGCGCGGGCAACTTCAAGCCCGATTCGATCAAGCATGATTCTGTCAACACCATTCTCGGGCGAGTGAATCCACTCTTGCTCCTCTACACCAATGGTAGCGGCAAGTGAAAAATCAGCGTTTATGCGCATAGGGTTTTAACCATGTTGAATCGAAATAGAAGGTACGCAGAAATGGGCAGACATCAACCAGAATGTGGAAACTGACTATGTTCCGATTCTAACTTTAGCAAAGCCTTCTTGGTCGGAATTCCGCCGCCGAAACCGATCAGCTTACCGCTAGCGCCGATGACCCGATGACACGGAATAATGATGGGAAGCGGGTTTCTGCCATTCGCCGCACCAACCGCGCGAACCGCTTTCGGCCGTCCAATTCGGCTTGCAATGTCGCCATAGGACGCTGTTGTTCCATAAGGGATCTTCTGCAACTCATCAAGCACCCGGAGTTGGAATTCCGTGCCATTAGGCCTTAGCGGCAAGTCGAACGCTTTCCGCTCCCCAGCGAAGTAGCTCGTCAATTGTTCCTGAGCGGCGGCGAAAGGTTTTTCAGTGAATATCCAATCCAATTCTGGTTCCAGTCGCATCGAACCCTCCGGAAATCCGATGAAACAAAGCGCGTCTTCATCGCCGGCTAGCAATAGTTCGCCGATTGGTGTGTCGAGATAACAGTAGTACATGCTCATCCTCCAGAGCTCGACAAAGAGCTCCATAAAGCCATTGCAGCGTACGCACGCCACGGGCGCCATGTTTCAGCCCGGGCTTCCAATTCTTTAGGTGTCATCCGCGCCGGGCATGCCAGGACTTTGAGCAACGCAAGGTCACTTGCCGGAAACGCATCCGGGTTTTTAAGGGCACGCATCGCAACATATTGTGCAGTCCAGTCGCCAATGCCTCGAATCGACTTCAGATTCTCGCAGAACGCGTCCGGATCCTGGATTGCCTCAAAATCGACATCACCGTCCTTGACCGCCCGGGCCAAAGTTCGGATTGTCTGTGCACGACTGCTGATTAGCCCAATGTCGTTAAACCTGGCCCTCGCTAAACGATCCGGCGTTGGAAACAGGCGATGTAGCGCTTCAGGAGCGTCAGCATGCTCAATTTCTAAGCGCTCGCCATAGCGTGCAGCGATTCGCCCAGCAATGGTTGTTGCACCCTTTACAGATATTTGCTGTCCCAATATCGCCCGCACGGTGAGCTCGAAGCCGTTCCACGCGCCCGGCACGCGAACGCCAGGTTGCTTCTTCAACATCTTTCTAAGTGCACTATCCTTACCCAGCGCCGCGCCTATTTCGGCGGCGGGCGCGTCGAGATCAAAGACCTCTCGAGCGCGCTGAACAGTATCGAAAAGTGCTCCTGTACTAATTCCAGACAGCGTTAGCGACAAATATCCGGCACGCGCATCGGGCTGCACTTCTACTATTCCGTGGCGCCCATCAAATGACATCGTGCGCCGATAGACCAATCCATCGACTTGCTCAACACCGGGCGTTGCCCGGTGCGTAAAGAAGTCCAACATCGCTTGCCAGTTGAATGGGGTTCTACAGGCGAGTCGTACGCTTAACGTTGCATTGCGCCCAATGGGATCAACGCTGTCGCCTGAGCGGCGTAAATCTCGCGGCGTTTTGCCATAGGTCTTGCGAAACGTATCGTTGAAACGGCGCACGCTGCCGTAGCCCGCCGCGGTTGAAATATGACTCATCGGCAGCGACGTTTCGCTTATTAATTGTTTCGCAAAGTGCAGTCTTTGCGTGTGGGCAACTGCCAGAGGCGATGCGCCTAAGTGCTGACTAAAGAGGCGCCGCAAATGCCGGCTGGTGACACCGAGCCGCTCCGCAAGCTTTTCAATATTGCCTTCGTCTAACGCACCGCTGGAAATGAGGCGCAATCCTCTTCTAACCGTTGTAGAAGTACCGCTCCACGCCGGTGTACCTGGGGCGCTTTCCGGGCGACACCTGAGACAAGGCCTAAAACCTGCCTCGCTAGCGGCGGCAGCGCTCGGGTAGAACGCGACATTTTGACTTTTAGGTGAATTCGCCGGGCAGATCGGACGACAGTAAATGCCAGTCGTTTTGACGCCAACGTAAAACTGACCATCAAACCGAGAATCTCTCGCGAGTCGTGCTCGCTCGTAAACTTCGTTCTGCAACATCTGCCGGCCTCAATTAATCTGAGGCCAGTATACGCCGGCGGCTAAGTGATAATAGCCAGAATCGGACCTTTAGTTAATTGGACGCTGCCGGCGCGAATCCGCGTAACAGGATCCCCAAATATTGGGCTATTTGTCTATGCCACCCATGCACATGTATTTAATTTCGAGGTAGTCATCCATACCGTATTTCGAGCCCTCTCGCCCCTGTCCAGATTCTTTAACGCCGCCAAAAGGCGCCATCTCGTTAGAAATGATTCCCTCATTGATGCCAACAATGCCGTATTCCAAACCTTCGCCAACCCGCCAGATTCGACCGATATCTCGCGAATAAAAATAACACGCAAGGCCGAACTCAGTATCGTTCGCCATTGCAACGGCTTCTTCTTCCGTTGAGAACCTAAATAACGGCGCAACGGGTCCGAAAATTTCTTCTTTGAACACACGCATGCTGTCGTTCACATTGGTCAGCACGGTAGGTTCAACAAAGCACGCGCCCAAGTCGGATCGACCACCGCCTAGTGTAACGTTGGCTCCATTCGCAACTGCATCATCAATAAACTCAAGCACGCCATTAGCCGCACCTTCGTTTATCAATGGACCCATCGTGACGCCGTCGGCAGAACCAACACCAAGCGTCAAACTCGCCGCCGCCTCTGCGAGACGTTTTGCGAATTCGTCGTAAATGCCATCCTGAACCAAAATTCTGTTCGCACAAACGCAAGTTTGTCCAGCATTTCGAAATTTGCAAATCATCGCACCCGCAATTGCCGCATCGATGTCTGCATCGTCAAAAACAATAAATGGTGCATTACCACCGAGTTCCATTGATGTTCTTTTGACCGTTGCTGCGCACTCCGCCATCAGCTGCTTACCAACGGGCGTGGAGCCAGTAAAAGTGAGCTTGCGAACTTTCGGATTCGAGGTCATTTCTTTGCCGATTTCTGACGTTCTGCCGGCAACAATGTTAATTACGCCTGCCGGAACACCCGCTCGCTCAGCTAATTCGACGAAGGCTAATGCGGACAATGGCGTCGCGTTTGCGGGCTTGCATACAACGGTGCAACCTGCTGCAAGCGCCGGCGCAATTTTTCGGGTAAGCATCGCGTTCGGAAAATTCCACGGTGTAATGCAGGCGACAACACCGACTGGCTGTTTAATAACGACAATCCGTTTGTCACCAGATGGCGCGGGAATGGTATCGCCGTAGTTTCTTTTCGCTTCTTCTGCGAACCATTCGATATAGCTCGCGCCATAGGCTATTTCCCCGCGTGCTTCGGCCAGCGGTTTACCTTGCTCCGCGGTCAGGATCTGCGCCAGATCTTCTTGCGCCTCCATCATCATAGTGAACCACTTGCGAAGAATTCCGGACCGTTCTTTGACCGTACGCTGGCGCCACTCGACCATCGCTGCCTCGGCAGCATCAATCGCGCGTCGCGTTTCCGCGGTGCCACAAGAGGCAACCCGTACGATAGATTCGCCTGTGGCAGGATCAGTTACGTCAAACGTACTGCCATCGTCACCATCGACCCATTGACCATCGATATAGGCCTGCGTCTTCAATAGTCCTTGGTCGGTAATCTGCATGCTCACTAATCAAGCTCCTTGTTCTTACGTCCACGCGAGTAAGCGATCGAGCATAAAGGCTAATTGAACGCTCAGCAACGAAAAAACCGCCAAAAGTAATGCGCCGCGATTCCGCGTATTCACTGCGAATATCGCGGCGCACGAACGTCTAGGCTGCCCTATCGCGCTCTTTGCCTAACCAGACTTCAAGCTCCGCAGCACCGCCAATCAGTTCACCGTTGACGAATATCTGCGGCACCGTTGTGGCGCCGCTGATTGCCCGCACGGTTCGATCGGTAAATGCCTCGTTGAGTTCTAAAGACTCAAAGCCGATACCGGCATCCTGGAGCATACCCTTGGCTCTCGCGCAGTGTTCACAGCCGGCGCGGGAGAAGACAGTGACATCCAATGGCTTCGCTTCGCCGGGCGCCAAAAAATCCAGCATCGTATCGGCGTCGGATACTTGAAATGGATCGCCGGGCAATTCCGGCTCAATAAACATTTTCTCAATTACGCCATCCCTGACCAACATAGAATAACGCCACGAGCGACGACCAAAACCGAGGTCATCTTTATTGACCAGAAGTCCCATAGCTTCGGTGAATGCGCCATTGCCATCTGGCAAGAAGGTGATGCCACTCGCGTTCTGACTCGACTTCCATTCATTCATCACGAACGCATCATTGACAGAGATGCAAACGATCTCGTCAACACCATGCAACCCGAAGGTTGGCAGGAGCTGATTAAACCGTGGCACGTGTGATGAGGAGCAAGTCGGCGTAAAGGCCCCGGGCAACGAAAATACAATTACGGTTTTTCCTGCAAATATGTCGTTGCTAGTCACGTCGTGCCACGAATTGTCGCTACGCGTTCTAAAAGTAACATCCGGTACCCGTTTTCTTTCTCTTGATACAAACATCTGAAGCTCTCCTCAATTTAATTCAATAAATTCTTAACTCTGGTTAGCGAGCATGCTGCGCAACATCCAGGCGTTTTTTTCGTGTACTTGCATTCTTTGCGTGAGCAAATCTGCAGTCGGCTCATCACCGGCCGAGGCCGTCGCTGAAATCGCATTCCGGGCTGTGCGCACAATCGTTTTCTGCCCCCCGACAAGATCACGAATCATCTCTTCGGCGGACTCGCCACCAACGGCTTCTGCGATTGAAGTCAGCTGCGCGAACTCACGGTATGACCCAGGCGCCTTTACGCCGAGCGCCCGAATTCTTTCTGCGACGTCGTCGACAGCAATCGCCAGCTCGACATATTGAGCTTCGAACATCGTGTGTAGGGTGTTGAATAACGGGCCCGTCACATTCCAGTGGTAGTTGTGCGTTTTCAAATACAAGGTATAGCTGTCGGCAAGGAGCCCAGACAGCTTTCCGGCGATATCTCTACGCGCCTGCTCGCCTATGCCAATGTTAATGTCCATTTTTCTATCCTGTGGAAGCAAGTAATTGAATAAACGATACATTTTTTCCATTGATTTATGAATCCGATTTTTATTATCATACTAATCGGTTTATCCGATTATGATTTATCCAACAATAAAACAGCTTCGATACTTTTTGAGCCTCTGCGAGGAGGGGCACTTTGGGCGCGCCGCCGAATTGTCGTTTATCTCACAATCTGCGTTTAGTACGGCCATTCAAGATCTAGAGGCCGTTTTGGATACGCAGCTCGTCGACCGAACAAATCGACAGGTGACCATTACGGCGGTGGGAAAAGAAGTCGCCACTCAGGCGCGGCTCTGTATTCGTGACGTCGAAAGCCTTATCGAAATCGCCGGCCAAAAACGTCAACCGTTGGAAGGCCCGCTGCGGCTCGGCGTTATTCCTACGATCGCTCCATTCCTCTTGCCTGGAATGCTGCCTAAATTGCGGCGGGCGTATCCGTCGTTGCGACTGTTCTTGTCGGAAGACCAGACAGACCGAATTCATCAAAAATTGCTTGACGGTGACCTTGATGTCATTCTCGTTGCACTGCCGTATGAGCTGCGTAGCACTCAGTCAATGAGCCTATTCAAGGATCGCTTCTGCTTAGCCGCAAGGGCAGGCACCGAACACGTCGACCCCGACAATTATCGATTCAACCGGCTGCAGTCGGATAGCGTGCTGCTGCTCGAAGATGGGCATTGCTTGCGCGACCACGCGCTTGCCGCCTGCCGGATTAAGAGCACTGAAAAAGTGAGTCGTTTTGCCGCGACCAGTTTACTGACGCTTGTAGAAATGCTGGACGCCGACATGGGCATATCATTTCTTCCGGAAATGGCGCGAGGATCCTCGCTTCTAAAAAATACGCGTGTTCGCATGTATCCAATGAACGAAAACAGTTATCGAACGATCGGTCTGGTTTGGCGCAAAGGAAGCGCACGAACCGATGAATTTGAGATGTTGGGCGATTTCATTCGAGAGTTTCATTTAGGTACAGGGTAATACTCTGATTTTTTCCCGATTTTGGTGAGTGTCATGGAAGTAACGGAACAATCTAATTCTGTTTCTCGACTGCTAACAAAAGAAAGACTAATTTCTACCGGCCATTGCGCCAACCGACGAAGCAAACCGTTAAAATCAACAAAGTATGGATTGCTTCGCTACGCTCGCAATGACGAGGGGGTGGATATTACGCTGCTCCTTTTCGGACCATTTAAAAAATAGCTCAGCACACAGACAAATCGGCAGGACTGCCGATTTGGATCGCGAAGCGAGGGCGAGGCCCAGGGACGGGCCGAGTCCATCAATTCCGTTCTATGACTGCTGGAGAAACCAAAAAAAAGGGCCCCTGAAGGACCCTTCATAAATTGGTGCCGGCACACGGAATCGAACCGCGGACCTGAGGTTTACAAAACCCCTGCTCTACCAACTGAGCTACGCCGGCTAAACTGGAACCGCGCGGATTATACCTAGGTAAGGCGATATCACCAGTGCATATCCGCCGTTACCTGACTAGTCTGGTCGGGGGCAGGTGGCGAGATCACGAAACAGAACGTTCTCTTCACC
>JABIUH010000090.1 GCA_018701055.1 Woeseia sp.
GAGATTTTGCTCGTACCCTGTTTATCAACTTCGTCGATACGGACAATCGAATGCATGGGTAAATAAGTCTTTTTAACCCCTTTGAATTCGGTCTTAATTTTTTCCTCGGACGGATCCAAAACGACGCTACTGCGCTCACCGAAGACCAATTCCTCTATTTCCACGAAACCGAACATGGCGCCATGCCCAACCTCACGGGCATAAATCTCATAGATCTGGCCGTGGTTCATGAAAATTACTTTGAAAATGGTTTTGTCCGCCATGGTGCTCCGCAAACCTTGTAGCCGTCTGTGCTGAAGGGTGGCTAGTGTAACCAATAATTGCCGCTGATTCTGACCGACTTTCCTGTTATCAGTATTAACCGTATATGGTCGAAAACATGAAATCACGCTCATATTAGGGTCTCGTGAGTAAGGTGATTTATGTGAACTAATTGGCAGCCGAAGAGGGCCTGAAGACGGCAAACTCTATTGCTACAACTGGGTTCTGCAATGCCGACCCGACCGCGCTAAGTATTGAGACACTGAATGCCCTTACAACTGGAAATCATCAGTGAACACCGAGAGATATTGGACGACGACCATTTGCGCGTTTTTCGCGAAGATGGAGGCACGATCGGACGCTCATTGCAGAACGACTGGATTCTTCCCGACCCGGATCGTTTCATCTCCTCCCAACATGCCACTATTGATTTCCACGGTGGTGCGTACTATCTCGCCGACATCAGTTCGAATGGCGTCTATGTAAACGATGAGATAGAGCCCTTAGGCAGGGGCAACCCGCGTCGGCTGTTTCATAACGACAAACTACGCATGGGTGACTTCGAGTTTCATATCACCCTGGATGAGGGTGAAGGTCTCGACATGCCCCCACCAGAACAGATGACAGTCGTACCCGATCACATCGAACAGCTGGTTGATGAAGACTCGTTGAAAAGCGGCATTCAACTCATCGACGAAGAAGTCCTTACGGGCGATGCCGATTTTCAAGCAGCATTGTTTGGTGGCCCGTCAAAGGACAACGCCGCTGAAGAAAAAAAGAAACGCGTAGATATTCAACCAAATTCATTTGCGGCCGTGCCAACAAAAGCACAGCAGACAAACACCAATGCAGCCGAATTGCTGGATTCATTTATGCAGGGTCTAGGTATTGAACGTGCAGACATGCATCCGTCGACCGACCCCCACGAGGTAATGGAGAACGCGGGTCGAGTTCTATCGGAGTTCGTCAATGGCGTTAGTGACTTGCTAGCAAGCAGAACCGCAATGCAAAGTATGTTTCGGTTGGATCAGACAACTGTCCTACCTCGACACAATAACCCTTTGAAGCTCGCCGAGAACACACGCGATTCGTTGATGCAATTGCTGATTGGTCAAGAAGGTGAGTATCAGAGCCCAGTTGATGCTGTTCGCGAGGTATACCGAGATCTCAAATACCATCACGACGCAATTCTCGAGGCAATGGTTGGCGCCTACCAGGATTTCGCAGATCGATTCGACCCAAGTGAATTGCAGCAGAATTTTGATCGGACGCTAGATGCAAAACCGCTGCTCAAGAAAATGAATCAAATGAAATACTGGCAACTGTACTGCGACTTGTATCCCATTATGACGCAGTCCGGATCAGGGAAATTTCCGCATCAATTCAGCGAAGAGTTTGTGCGCGGCTACGAAAAAAATGTGGCCGAATTCAAACGACTAGAGAGAAAGACCGGAGCGCCAATAGCCAGTGGAACAGTAGAAGCACCGAATGAGTCATACGACGTCGAAGAGCTCGTAGACCAAACCGAGGATGCGACTCACACCGATCAATACTAGGTGTTTCGAACTTCTTAACCTCTACCGATTGAGTCTGTTTTTTACCAGATCGTCGACGACGCCTGGATCAGCCAGGGTTGACGTGTCGCCTAAATTTCCGAAGTCGTTCTCCGCCACTTTACGCAGAATTCGACGCATGATCTTTCCGCTGCGAGTTTTCGGTAAACCCGGCGCCCATTGCACAAAGTCGGGCGTGGCGATTGGGCCGATTTCTTTCCGGACCCACTGACGCAATTCATTCTGTAACTCGTCACTGGGCATAACGCCGTCCATCAACGTCACGTACGCATAAATGCCTTGGCCTTTAATTTCGTGTGGGCATCCAACAACGGCCGCCTCGGCAACACCTTTATGCGATACCAGAGCGCTTTCCACTTCGGCAGTTCCCATACGGTGTCCGGAGACATTGAGCACGTCATCGACGCGGCCCGTTATCCAGTAATACCCGTCTTCATCGCGACGCACGCCGTCACCCGTGAAATACCAACCATCAAAGGCGGAAAAATAGGTATCGATGAAGCGTTGGTGATCGCCATAAACCGTCCGCATTTGACCCGGCCAGCTATCTGTCAAAACGAGTATGCCTTCGGCCGCGCCCTCCAAAATGTTGCCGTCGTTGTCGACGACCGCCGGTTGCACACCAAACAAGGGCTTGGTCGCAGAGCCGGGTTTCAGTGGCGTCGCACCGGGAAGCGGGCTGATAAGCGCTGCACCGGTTTCAGTTTGCCACCAGGTATCGACAATCGGGCACCGCCCCTCACCGACGACATGGTAATACCATTCCCATGCTTCTGGATTAATCGGCTCGCCAACCGAACCCAGCAACCGCAGGCTTTTTCGAGAGGTGCCCTTCACGGGCCCGTCACCCTCACGCATTAAGGCGCGAATCGCCGTCGGTGCGGTATAGCAAATATTCACTTGGTGCTTGTCGCACACTTCCCAGAAACGCGCCGCCGTCGGGTAATTCGGCACACCTTCGAACATGACTGTGATCGCGCCGTTCGCAAGAGGACCGTAAACAATGTAACTATGTCCTGTTACCCAACCCACGTCCGCCGTGCACCAATACACGTCACCTGGTTGATAGTCGAACACCAATTCATGTGTGAATGATGCGTAGACCATATAACCACCAGTGGTATGCAACACACCCTTGGGCTTACCTGTAGAGCCTGACGTGTACAAAATAAAAAGCGGATCTTCTGCAGACATTTCTTCGCAGGGACAATCTGCGTCGACTGTATTCTCGATTTCGTGCAGCCACACGTCGCGGTCGTCCACCCAATCTATATCGGCACCGGTGTGCTTCACGACGAGCACTTTCTCGAGGGTCGTAACGTTTGGCCGAGCACAAGCCTGGTCGACATTATCTTTGAGCGGAATCGCCTTGGCACCGCGCACCCCCTGGTCGGCGGTGATCACGATGTTCGAGCCGCAATCCTCGATCCTGCCGGCAAGCGCTTCCGGCGAAAATCCGCCAAACACAACCGAGTGAATCGCACCAATGCGTGCACATGCCAACATCGCAACCGCCGCTTCCGGAATCATTGGCATGTAAATGGTGATTCGATCACCTTTCTTAGCGCCAATAGCCTTCAAACCATTGGCGAATTTGCACACACGTTCGTGTAACTCTGCATAGGTAATTGTCAGATCAACAGACGGGTCATCCCCTTCCCAAATGATCGCGACATCATCGCCTTTTGTCTCCAAGTGTCGATCAACACAGTTGTAGCAGGCGTTAAGCGTGCCATCGTCGTACCAACGAATATGCAAATCGTCCTTCGCGAACGAAACATCTTTGACGTTGGTGAAGGGCTTGATCCAATCGATACGCTCGCCCTGCGCCGCCCAAAAACCTTCGTTGTCATCGACAGAACGTTGATACATCTCTGTGTATTGGTCGGCAGTAACGAGTGCGCGCTCCGCAGCGTCTTTAGGTACTTCATAAATTTTAGTCATCGATCGGTCTCACTATTTTTTTCTGCTAATTCGATTGTTCGTTCTGCTTGCAATAAGTGTGGTCGATCAATCATCCCGCCATCCAACTCTAATGCGCCAGCTTCTGGATTGGCCGCGAAAAGCGCCACAATTTTGTTTGCCCGCTCGATCTCGACGTCAGTCGGAGAAAATGCCGCATTAATCACCGCAACCTGATCGGGGTGTATGGCCAACATCCCTGAGAAACCGTCGCGACGCGCATTGCTGGCGTACGCAGCTAAACCATCAAGATCGCGAAAATCCGTAAACACCGTATCGATCGGCGCCACGCCGGCATTGGCAGCCGCAAACAACGTCAACGAACGTGCTAATTCGTACGGTGGAAGCCACGAACCATCTGTATCTCGGTTGGTCGCAGCACCCACCGCAGCGCTCAGGTCTTCTGCACCCCAGGTAATCCCTCTTAATCGCGGTGTGGCGCCTGCGTATTCATGCAAGTGAAAAAGTGCGCCGGGCCGCTCCGTCGCGATCGGCAAAATCGCGATCCGACCAGGTTCCAGATCACTTTCGGTCTCCAGCACGTCAATCAACATCGAAAGCTGATTTACATCCCGGACGCCATCTGGTTTTGGCAAAACAATACCAAAAGGCTTTGCCTTAACAAGTCTCCGCAAATCTTCCAATGCATCAGTTGAGTTCAGAGGGTTTATCCGCACCCAAATATCGATACTTTTCTTTTCCGCAAGAAATTCAGCCGCGAGCTGGCGCGCCATGGGCCGCCGGTCTGCCTGCACTGAGTCTTCGAGATCCAGTATCAGCGCGTCAGCCTCAATGTTTCCGGCCTTGGCGAGTTTTCTTTCGCTGTCGGCTGGAACGAATAAAAAACTGCGTGTCATGTCGGCAATCTATGCATGAGCGCTGAGCGTTTACATTCGCCCACCAAGACATCATTTTGATTAAAGGCTCGATGTGCAAAGATGACAATACCGTTGTCGGGTCGGGACTTACTATCGCGCAGTTCCAACACTTCAGTCTCGACATGAATTGTGTCGCCGTGAAAAAGTGGGTGTGGAAAGCGCACCTCGTCCCAGCCTAGATTGGCAACCGTCCGACGCACAGTGGTATCACCAATCGATATTCCGACCATAAAACCTAAGGTGAGGCAGCTATTGACAATAGGTTTGCCAAACTCACTGTCTTTCATGTATTCGGCATCGATATGTAAAGGTGCCGGATTGTGCGTTAAGGCACTAAACCAGACGTTGTCAGCCTCCGTAATAGTTCTGGTGATTTCATGCTGAAAGGTCTGCCCGACCGTGAATTCTTCGAAATAATATCCCGCCATACTGTTCGCCTGCGACCATCCAGTGCTGCATCATAAAAAAACGCTCGCCCTGTCACCAGAGCAAGCGCTTGAATTTGTCGTAATTTCTATCTAATTAGGCCGAGGGCAGGCCTGCAACGAAGGTTTCCATCCGTTTTCGGGTGGCAGCGGTCGGCAATTCACCGAAAGCTGCGCCGATATTGTCCAACATGTTTTTCGGCTTGCTGGTGGCACCCGTCACGCAGGTGACTGCGGGATTAGCCGCAACATACTTGATGAAAAACTGCCCCCAGGACTCGGCGCCAAATTCTGCTGCCCAATCGGGTACTTCAATTCCCCGCACTCTTGACCACAACCGTGTACGGCCGAACGGAACATAGGCGAGCACAGCAATACCGAGTTCTTCTGCTAACGGCAATATTTCTTCAGCCGATTTTCGATTGTCGATCGCGTAATCGACGCCGATAAAATCCACCGGGTAGTCTCGCATCGCCTGCAAAAGCCCTGCATATCGGCGCACCCCCGTCGCAGTAACGCCGATATAACGCACGCGGCCTTCTTCTTTGTACTCGCGCAAAATACTCATTTGCAGCGGCATGTCGCCCAGATTGTGTACCTGAATCAAATCGATAGGATCTTTGCCAATGAACTCGAAGGATTGCTCAACTTGCGCGCGCGCTTTAGCTGGATCAGCAGCCCCGCCACCCCGCGGTGCTACATTTAATTTAGTCGCCCAAAACACATCTTTTCCAGCACTCATATCTTGTACGATCTGGCCTGCAACCTGTTCCGATGCGCCATATGAAGGTGCCGTATCGAATACGCTGCCTCCGTTATCGATCAACGTTTGAAAAACGCTTGTGAGCGCTGTCACATCGTCGCTGCGTGCAACGCTGCTAAAAGTCGCCGAACTGCCCAGTCCAACGATCGGTAATTCTTCGCCTGATTTCGGAATTGCACGCTTGATGATGTCGCCCACCTGCAGCGCATGCGCCAGTCCGATCGGCAATGATGCCGCTGCCCCAGCTAGAGCCGAATACTTCAGGTAGTCTCGTCGCGTCACCATGGTGGTCTCCTCGTCATTTAAATCCGTCTACGAAAACTTGCAGTCGATTTTCATCGACCCCTATCATCAAGGCAAATTTCAAGACGCGCAACCACATCAAGATTGTTCCTGAGATCGCCTCTCAGACGGCGCAGTGGGTTCACCGCCGCTTGCGCAAATTTGGGCCCATAATCAGTCGAAAATTCGCATTTAGAACTTAGCATCACGTTGAAATATTTCCAATTTGCGGCGCTATCGCTCTTCCCGACGGTAATCGTACCTGCTCATTCGCAGTTCGCGCCACGTGATCAACACTGGCCGATCAATCAGTTACCAGCGGAAGCTAAAAGTCACCTGATATTGTTAAATAGCCGCCCTGCAGGACCGTCATCGCTGGCGTTATCCAGGCCCCAAGCAGCTTGTGACCGAAGCGCTGAAATTGCGCTTGGTATGCTGTACCGTTACGATATCCGCTGACGAGAAATCCCGTAAC
>JABIUH010000089.1 GCA_018701055.1 Woeseia sp.
AATACCCGGACGTCATCTTCGACAAAGAGCTTCTGCAGCAACGTCGACGTCGCACCGTCGAGCAAATCCTCTGTTCGTAACGTTCCACCGAGCGCGCCCAAGCGCCGCCAATCATCTTCACCAACCGGTTTTTCACCCGGCATCTGCTGCAAAAGAATACCGCCGCATAAAAATGCGTCAGAACACAGGGCAAGATGGCTTGGTACTTGTACCGATTTTTCGAAATAATTCTCCAGACTCATCGCCAACGAGCCTGCATTTACCTCAACGATGCCTTGATACGGCCGCTCCATCGCACCTGCATCAACGGTCACGGCACAGCGCGCATTCGTGACCAAACTCGCAAAATCAGCATCACTCGATACTTCAGATGCGGTGGCTATGCCCCGAATATCAAGATTATCGGTACATTGCATGACCAACATACTGAGCGGGCCATCGCCATTTATCTGCAGCGTAATTGAGCCGTCAAATTTCAGGCTTTGTGCGATCAGGGACGTCGCTGCGGCTGAGTGACCAAGCACATTTGCAACAGGTCGTGGGTAGCCGTGCTCCTGCTGTATACGTGACCACGCTCCCTCCAACTGCACCACCGCACCACGCACTGCAAGAGCATCGAAAACAAACGGCACCACCGAATCTTTAGATGACATTTATGGGTGAACCCAAAGTGACTAGGAGAGTTTCTGCTTGATGAGCTGATTCACCTGGCCAGGATTTGCCTTCCCGCCGGTTTCCTTCATCACCTGACCGACAAAAAAGCCCAACAGCTTTTCTTTTCCCGCCCGGTAATCAGCGACTTGAGCAGGATTTGCATCAATGATGGCTGCAACGATTGCGTCCAGCGCAGACACATCTGTAATTTGCTGCAAACCTTTCGCGGCTATAATTTCGTCGGCGCTGCCCTCGCCCGTCGACATTCCGTCGAAAACTTCTTTGGCAATTTTGCCGGAAATTGTGTCATCAGTGATTCGATCCAAAAGGCCCGCCAATGCTATCGGCGTAATTGGACTGTCCTGAATATCGATGTTGTCGCGATTCAACAAAGCGGATAAATCGCCAATAATCCAGTTTGCGGCGATCCGTGAGTCACCTGCGGTCGTTTTAGCGACCTCTTCATAAAAATCTGCCAGCGCGCGACTCACCGTCAAGATCTCGGCATCGGCTTCCTTCAACGCATACTCTGCAATGAAGCGCGCGCACTTCACATGCGGAAGTTCCGGCAACGAACGGCGCACCTCTTCAACAAAAGAATCTTCAATTTCGACCGGCAACAGATCGGGATCAGGAAAATAACGGTAATCATTCGCCTCTTCCTTCGATCGCATTGATCGAGTCTCGTCTTTATCGGAGTCGTACAAGCGGGTCTCTTGCACGACTACTCCACCATCCTCAATTACGTCAATCTGCCGCGCGATCTCAAAGTTTATGGCTTTCTCGACAAATCGGAACGAATTCAGATTTTTAACCTCCGCGCGAGTACCAAGCTCGACCTGTCCAACCTGTCTTACAGAAACATTGGCATCACAGCGGAATGAGCCCTCTTGCATGTTGCCATCGGAAATTTCCAAATACCGAACGATCGAATGGATCTTCCGCATATAGGCAACGGCTTCTTTGGCCGATCGAAGATCCGGTTCCGAAACAATTTCAAGCAGCGGTGTTCCGGCGCGATTTAAGTCAACTCCGGTTGATCCCTCAAATTCATCGTGAACTGACTTGCCCGCATCTTCTTCCAGATGAGCTCGCGTAATGCGAATGCGCTTTTCATCGCCAGCATCGTCGCGAATGAACAACTCGCCGCCTACCACGATGGGAAGCTCGTACTGGCTGATCTGGTAACCCTTTGGCAAATCAGGATAGAAGTAATTTTTCCGCGCGAAAATTGAACGCTTGGCTACTGTCGCGTTAACTGCGAGACCAAACATCGCAGCCATACGCACAACTTCAACGTTAAGGACAGGTAACACGCCTGGATATCCCAAATCGACCAGGCTCGCCTGAGCATTGGGTTCTGCGCCATAAGCTGTTGATGAACCTGAGAAAATTTTACTATTTGTGGCGAGCTGGGTATGAATTTCCAGCCCTATAACGACCTCCCAGCGACTCACCGGAATGCCTCCGGCGCCTGCCGATGCCAATCGGTAATTTGCTGGTATTGATGTGCGCAGGAAAGCAACGACGCTTCTGCGAAAGCGGGCCCAACCAATTGCAGACCGACGGGCATCTTCTTAACCAACCCACATGGAACCGATATGCCGGGCAACCCCGCAAGGTTCGCCCCAATCGTGTAAATGTCATTCAAATACATCGTGATTGGGTCGTCTGTTTTCTCACCAAGGCGGAATGCGG
Organism: Woeseia sp.; assembly: GCA_018701055.1. GTDB lineage: Bacteria > Pseudomonadota > Gammaproteobacteria > Steroidobacterales > Woeseiaceae > SZUA-117. Next base: position 2,353 of record JABIUH010000089.1, read on the forward strand.
TCGTCGGCGCAGTAGGACCCGCAATAACGTCAACTTTCTCAAAAGCCTGGTTAAAATCGCGACTAATCAACTGGCGAACTTTCTGTGCCTTCAGGTAATACGCATCGTAGTAGCCTGCCGACAAAACATAGGTGCCAGTCATGATGCGCCGCTTCACTTCGGCGCCGAAACCCTCACCACGAGAACGGCAATACAAATCGAAGAGGTCTTTAACGTTGTCTGCTCGATGACCGAAACGCACGCCGTCGAATCGTGACAAGTTCGAAGAGCATTCAGCAGGCGCAACCACGTAGTAGGTTGGCACAGATAAACCAATGTTCGGCAGATCAACATCGACCAAACTCGCGCCCGCATCCTCGAGGGCGGCAAGCGCGGTTTTAACGGTCTTACCACACTCATCGTCGAGCCCTTCATCAAAGTGCTGGCGCACGACGCCAATTCGTAATCCCTTAACGGAATCCGATAACGTCGCGGTGTAGTCGGGTATCGGTTGGTCGGCAGATGTCGAGTCGCGTGGATCAACGCCGGCCATTGCATTGAGTAAAAGTGCGGCATCTTCGGCTGAGCGAGTAATAACGCCGGCCTGATCAAGGCTTGATGCAAATGCCACCATACCGAATCTTGATACTCGACCATAAGTTGGCTTTAGTCCCACTGTCCCGGTTAAAGCGGCGGGCTGGCGGATCGAACCACCAGTATCAGTGCCAGTAGCGGCAGGAACCAATCGCGCAGCAACTGCGGCTGCAGACCCACCGGACGAACCGCCGGGAGACATCTTCTGATCCCACGGGTTGGTGACGGCGCCGAAAAAACTGGTTTCGTTCGACGACCCCATCGCGAACTCATCCATGTTCGTTTTGCCCAGCATGATCGCACCGGCCGATTTCAAGCGTGCGACGACGGTTGCATCATAGGGCGAAACAAAGTCCTGGAGTATTTTCGAGCCACAAGTAGTCCGTACACCGGCCGTGCAAAAAAGATCTTTATGCACAATGGGCAAACCCTGCAAAGGACCGCCCGCGCCTGTAGCACGATTCTTATCTGCAAGATCGGCCTCGGCAAGTGCCTCGTCCGCCGTGAGCGTAATAAAAGCGTTTAAGGACTTCTGATGCGCATCGATGCGCTCGAGCAAGGATTCCGTCAGCTCACGAGAGGAAAATTCGCCACCAGCAAGGCCTCTTGCCAACTCCGTTAGCGTCTGCAGATGCAGCGCATCACTCGCTTTGCTAGCGGTCACTCGATCACCCTCGGGACCAGGTAGTACCCAGATTCCACTGAGGGTGCATTTTCTTGATACCTATCCCTGTTATCAGCCTCTGTGATGTCGTCAGCACGTAGACGCAGCGACATATTGAGTGGATGCGCCATCGGTACGACGTTTTCGGTGGGTGCAGCTTGCAACTGATCCACAAAATCAACGATTTTGGACAGTTTTGACACGACATCTTCAAACTCGTCGTCTTCCAGCTGGAGACGCGCGAGTATCGCGATGTGTTGAACCTGTTCTTTCGTTAGTGACACGGGGCGATCCGGGATTTCGAGTCGGACGAGATATCCGACAAATTTAGCGGCAGTAATAATACACGCCGTCTTGTGCAATGTCGTGTCCGTTGTTACATTGCAGCGTTGATTTGCCTCGCGGAATTCTGGCGCCAAATGTTCAAAAATATCTTCGGTTTTTTCTCCAACGATCTATCGATCGATTTGGGGACTGCAAACACCCTGATTTACTCGCGCGGCCACGGAATCGTGCTTAATGAACCGTCGGTTGTTGCTATTCGTGAAGACTCCGGTCGTGGCGGTCGTTCCGTCGAAGCGGTCGGAGCTGAAGCGAAAAGCATGCTCGGCAGAACACCGGGCAACATCACCGCCATTCGGCCGCTTAAAGACGGTGTAATCGCTGATTTCACGGTCACCGAAAAAATGCTGCAACACTTCATTCGTAAGGTCCACGGCACGCGATATTTCCGCCCCAGCCCGCGCGTCCTGATTTGCGTTCCCTACGGATCCACTCAGGTCGAACGACGCGCGATACGAGAATCAGCTGAAGGAGCCGGCGCGCGCAAGGTACATCTGATCCCGGAGCCGATGGCTGCCGCAATTGGCGCCGGCATGCCAGTGCACGAAGCGCGCGGCTCAATGGTGCTGGACATTGGTGGCGGCACATCCGAAGTCGCGGTCATTTCACTGAACGGTATCGTGTATGCCGCATCCGTCAGAATTGGCGGCGATCGATTTGACGAGGCAATCACTAATTATGTGCGCCGCAACTACGGCATCCTTATCGGCGAGGCCACAGCAGAACGAATCAAACACGAAATTGGTTCCGCGTTTCCCGGGCAAGAAGTGCGTGAAATCTCTGTAAAAGGGCGCAACTTGTCGGAAGGTGTTCCGCGCAGCTTCACACTAAACAGCAACGAGATACTGGACGCACTTCAAGAACCGCTGCAGGGCATCGTTGGGGCGGTAAAGGAAGCCCTGGAGCAAACACCGCCGGAGCTTGGTGCAGATGTTGCCGAAAGAGGCATCGTCCTGACCGGCGGTGGCGCAATGCTGCGTGATCTCGACAAGCTCCTCATGGAAGAAACCGGCCTACCAGTGGTTATCGCAGACGATCCCCTGACTTGCGTGGCTCGCGGCGGCGGACGCGTGATCGAATTGATCGACGAGCACGGTCCAGCGGTGTTTGGGCTGGAATAAAGACCCGCGTCCAGGTTAGAGAACTTCTGATTATCGGCCCCTAATTATGCGAACATACAACGCTAATGGCCGCCGCAAAATCTAACCAGCAGTTTCACTCCCCGTTTTCTCCGGCGCTCGGTCTGCGATTTCTGTTGCTTGCCGGGCTCAGCCTGCTGCTACTGATCATCGATCATCGCGACAATCATCTTGACGCCGTGCGCAAGGCGGTCGGCGCCGCGGTATACCCGTTGCGGGTCATCGTTGACGCTCCGGTATCAATATGGCGATGGACGGTTGATACGACTGCGAGTCGTAACGAGCTGCAACTTGAAAACTCCCGCCTGAATGTCGAACGACTGTTAACCCAGGCCAAGCTGCAGCGATATTCATCCCTAGAGGCCGAAAACGCTCGCTTGAGAACGATGCTTGAAGCGCGAGCCACGGTGCGCGAGCAGGTCCGCGTCGCGGAAATTCTCTCGGTCAGTTCTAACCCGTTTCGACATTTGTTGGTCGTTGACAAAGGTAGCGTCGACAACGTTTATGACGGTCAGGTGGTGATCGATGCAAATGGTGTCGTTGGACAAGTCATCGAAGCAGGGGTGCTTTCGTCGCAATGTATGCTGATAAGCGACCCAGGCCATGCGCTACCCGTCGAGGTCAATCGCAACGGACTGCGCACAATTGCGCGCGGCACCGGAGAATTCGACAAACTTGACCTGCCCTTCTTGCCCAATAATGCGGACATAGAACCCGGTGATCTGCTCGTGACATCCGGTCGAGGCGGCGCATTTCCGGCCGGCTACCCGGTTGCCATCGTAGACTCCGTAATACGAATTCCGCAGGAACCGTTCGCATCAGTCACGGCCACACCGGCCGCCTCGCTGAATCAGGTCAGAGAAGTCATGTTGATTTGGTCGGCGCCTCAAGAAAGCAAAGAATCAGTTGAAGTCACGCGCGCTGAGGCAA
>JABIUH010000088.1 GCA_018701055.1 Woeseia sp.
CCAACCGATAGAATATGCAGACGATACACCCCAGAAATGGTTGGAGCGAAAATGGTGGCCCGCTGGGTAGGGGTAGTAATAACTCGGATACGGGTTTGGGTAGTAGTTGTACACGGGGCGCGGTTGTTGAACGACAACTTGAACCGGCTCATAGTAAGGAACATAAATAATCTCTTCGCTGACGGGCACGATCTCAATGATGCCTTCATCGTAGGAAACCGTTTGACGGTCATCTGACTTTAGATTTCCGGCCGCGTAAGCGCGATCACGAAATGCCTCGACTGCGGCGATCACGTCAGACTGTTGACCGATGACCGCGTCACCCAGTTTCCAGGTCCAATCAATGTCGTCATTCATCAATTTGATGACATCGGGATAGTTTAGTAACGCAACGACGGACTCATCCCATTCATCGTTTGGCTGGAGCTCGCTATTCGTTTCCAGTAGTTCCAGAAAACGAGCTGCCTGTACGATTTCTAATGGATAAGTCGATGCTGGCAGCACGATAGCTAACAGATCGTCAGGATAGAGCGCGATTGGGCCAACCAGAGCTTCGAGGTCGGACGCGGGAACCACGCCAGCTGGTGGCTCGACAAGCACTCCTGTATCGGACCCTTGTTCAGAATAGGCAAGTGGATCGCCATTCTCGTCAACGGGAACTTGTGCGTAAGACAATCCGGATGTCAGGGAAACCAGAGTTCCGAAAATCCATTGCCTGTGGCGTTTAACTAAGGTTGTCGATAGAACGTTCATCGAAGCCTCCTGGCTCAATCGTGCGGGCAATGTGCCCACCTAGCGATGTTGGGTACAAGCATACCTCTACTTACCTGAATGCTCGCTTAACCCACTTTACGTTGCATTAATGGCCTGGATTTCATGCAATTAGCCAATATTTACAGATTTTGACATAATCTTTTGGCGATTCACGCAGACGGTGTTACTAAGTTATATAAGCAATAACAATAACAATAAAAATAGCTCCTATGCTTATCCCTCGTAAAACGAATCACTTATCGCAGCCGGAAGATCTCGATCATCGCTCGATTGCCACCAGTCCGAATTACGTCGTTAGCCATGATTTAGCGGTTCTTGATTATCAGAGCGAAAATTACAATCCTTACGATACGGCTCCGCAATTATCTGACCGGAAAATTGAAACGAATTTTGGTCGCAGGCTGCCCAGACCGGGTAAACAGACTCAAGCAGTCGTCCGCAAGATATCGCGGGCATAAAAAAAGGGCTTAAGCCCTTTCTTCGTATCTATATATGATTCTTACATTAGTCGTCAGCGACGCCGTGCCAGGAAATAAACTTCCAGGCGCCGTTATCACGAACCAATACATCGGTATAGCGTCCCGTTGTTGATTCGTTGGTTTTACTCTTGGCCTGAATCACGGTGCTGTAGAGATAGTGCACTACGGCCATATCACCATGAACGACGATCGATAAGGGATATAGCTCGTGCGCGAGTCCCTTGCTTTGATCTGCGTTGAATCGCGCCCACATTCGAGTCGATGCTTTGCTGCGGGGTGCCGGTGAGATATCTGGCCAGCCCATGAAGTCAGCGGAAAGCATAGCGTCAACCCAGTCAGCATCGCCACGCTCCTGAGCGTCCCAAATTTCTTCAATGGACGCCCAAACGGCAGCATGATCGTCAGCGCCATCTTGTCCAAGTGCGGGGGCCTGCAGAGCGAGGAAGAAAGATAGTGTAATCGCGAGTTGTCGGAGCATCGGTCGCTACCCTTAAGTCATTGCATTACAACGATTTATAGAGTCTGCACACAAATTTTTAGGGGAAACCGGACCTGCAACTCAATTCATTGATTCGGCAAGCCTATGAAATCGTGAAGGCAATCACGATTTGAGTCATCGAAGATAATCTCACCGTAAATACCCTGCAACGCAATCGCGTCCAGGTAGTCCGGGTGGTGAATCTCTGTGATTGTGGCGTACTGCACTGTTCTTTCGTCCTTGCGGACGTTGAACAGATACACATGAGTGGCAAGTAATTCGGGCAGGGATATGCGCATCACATCGGCAATCTCGGTGTATGTTTTGGGTACCTCGAGTTCGCCAATAAAAATGTGTTGCTTATCGATCGCCCAGCCCGCTTCTCGAAATGTCGTTCCGATGGAACCCCCATCGATAATCTTGGCATGCTCCGCCGCAATGAGAGAGTTAGGTGTCTCTCTGTATTGGACGACTGCGTAGGTCCTCGTGGTTTTGCCGGTACCGTCGGCGCTGTGCAAGCTTGTGACGCGACGCGTCTCATCGGCTCGCAAAATCTCCACGCCGTAGTTGCCGAATGCACGTTCAATGCGATCACTGTTTAGGGTCGTACCGAGGTTGGCGCAAGCTGCAAGTGTCAATCCGACGGAGAGCAGAACGTGGCGAGATGATCGTCTTATAATTCGAGTTAAATCAATTATTTGTATCATAAAGTTAAACGTTAATATAAAGAGATATTCGCTTTATCCGCGAAGAGCTCAGACAATGCAGAAGGAGAATCTGCTGGTGCGATGATCGCGAACGACAATACAGAGGGCTATAACCGGCAGGCGAAATGTTTATAATTCTTGTTCAAGTTTGAAGTCATTTCTGCCGCAGAGCAATTGCTGTTACCCATATGTCCGAAGAAATTTGTTGTTTTCGTTGTGGCGAATCGCTTGAGTATTTAAGTTTGCCGCTGTCGCGTCGCGACGAATGTCGGGGCTGTCGCGCGCCGGTGCATATTTGTCGTATGTGTATTTACTTCGATCCGTTGGTGCTGAAGCAATGTACCGAGGATGATGCGGAAGAGGTCAGTGACAAAGAGAAAGTTAACTTCTGCGAGTGGTTTAAGCCGGCACCAGGCGCTTTTGACGCGCTAGGTGCTGGCAAAGCCGCCAAATCAAAAACGGATCTTGACGCCTTGTTTGGCGATGGGCTCGACGAAGCAAAAGGGACTGAAGTAGGCGGCTGCGCCGCAAAGGACTTGTTTAAGTAAATGGTCATCAATCACCGCATCATGCGAATCGTTGTCGCACTTAGCATCGGACTCTTAGTGTCATACGGTTCATTTCAATGGCTCACCGACGCCGAACGGTCAGAGCGGCGCGCCGAGGAAGAGGGCGTGGTCAACGCATCCAGGGCGATTTTGCTCTCCTATATAGACAGTGACGACATAGCGGTTTCGGACGCGCTCGACCGGGTTCGCGAAGCGGGCAAGGTTTATGTTTTTCCGACGGAGCGAGGCTGGGAGCTTTCAGGGCATTATCAGCGAGCAGAGGAGAAAATCTGGCATGATTTTCTTATGCGACTTGATAAAGACCTCCGGTTAGAGAGCCTCTCGGTCAATGATGATGACGCACGTCTGCAAGCGTTGGCGCAGTCCGATCCGCTGTTCAGCACTGGAAATTAGCGCAGCGGTGTAGTACCGCCGGTACCGATTCTATTCTTGATGCTCTTCAGCAATTCGATGGTGCTGCTGTAAAAACGCGAGTATTTCTGTCGCGTAACGAGGTTTGTATAGCGCGCCTTCCGGTCCGGCGTGAGTGCCTGGGATAGTGATCGCGTTTAAGTTGCCCATCGTACTTTTCAGCGTATTGAAATCTTCTCTCGATGCCACGTTGTCCCTATCGCCAATGATGGCAAATGACGGAACGGAATTTTCCCGTAGATTATCTTCGGTTGGCGTCAAGACGTTCATCCCCATGCTGACGGCTGCCAGTGCATCACGGTCATTGCCGGGAAGAACGGTTCGTTCAGCGAGGCGTTCCTGGGCCTCCGCGTAGGTGATTTTCGGTGACTGCCATGGCCACCCGTATCCGCCGAGAATCGTGGTGTGTAGTCGCTCGGGATAGCGGCTTCTAAACGTGTTGGCGACTTTCGAACCCATTGAGTAACCAGCGAGGTGACATTTTTCGATCCCGAGGTGATCCAAAAGACGGCGCACATCCTCGATCATCTGCAAGCCATAACGATCTGGGTTGTGGGGTTTGTCGCTCGCTCCATGGCCTATTTGATCGAGTGCAACAACGTGATAGCCGCCGTCAACCAACGCGGCAAATGTACCAGAATCAATATAGGCACCTTCGGCCGAACCACTAAAGCCATGCAGTAGAACGATCGTTTCACCACTACCGCCCTGGAAATAGCGGAGTGTCTTGCCGTCAGAATCAAAGAATTCACTGTCGGCACAGTGCGCAGGCACGGTCCAGGAAAGCAAGATCAATAAGGTCGCAATAGAATGTCGCATGGCATTGACTCCTCGGGCCCGATAGGTCAAATGTTATGGTAACGATGAAATATCAGTGTATCTAGCGGCTATGGGAAATACGTATGTACAGCGCTTCATTCATTTTCAAGCCCGGCACCTTCGATGATGAATTTCACCGCCTGAATGGCTTAATCGATCAGGCGGCAATTGCCACTGAGGGTTATCTTGGAGCGGAGACTTGGCAATCGCCGGATGGCGCTTGTTTAAACGCTATCTACTATTGGGAATCGCTGGAAAGCCTGCACCAGTTTTCAACGAACCCGCACCACCTCGAGGCAAAGAAACAGTACTCGAGATGGTACGACGGGTACCACATTGTGGTGGCCGAGATCATTCGTTCTTACGGTGACGACACAGTCCCGCACTTTACGCCGAATGATCGGCGCAAGGTCTGATCAGAGAGGAAGGCGTTACCAGGCGATGGTTCAGTCGCTTATATTATGCGCCGAGTCCTGCAACTTCTGCAGGCGTAGCCTTTAATCCTTCTGCGACCATATTGAAAAAGTCGATCTCAAGGACACTCACTTCTGTGTCGCTCTTGATGACCTCACCTAACAGCTGAATGACCCTCACACGATCGGCGTCGTCGAGTTTCTTCTGGGCACTATTCAGATACTTAGCCAGGGACGTTGATTCATACAATTCGGTTCTGGCCGCCTTACGGACCTCCTGAGAAGACAGTTCTGTGCCTGTTTCCGCTTTCACGATGTTCTGAATGGTTTCGATCTCGACTTCATGGATATTTGCATCCGAACTCGAGGCTCGCGCCAGAACCATAAGGAGAACTTCCTGGTACAAATCTTTTTTTGTGGCCGGATCTAGTCTCGAACCACCGAAAATTTTCAATACGTTGCTGAGGTCTGCAATGCTCATATTCCACTCTTTGTCATTGTTGTTTATCGAATGTCTCGCCTAGTCCTAAATTTATACGGATTTTCGGGCAGAAGGTAGAGAGCGAGGTCTCCGCTGTCCCTCAAATGGCCGGCTGATCTACGCTCTGGCCGGTTATGTCGGTCTCCTGACGCCATTCGAATACGTTCAATTCGATGAAAAAAAATGCTACGAGCCAGAGGAAGGCATCCCAAAAGTCGATGAAATCTCCCTTGAACCCCCAGTAGATAGCCGCACAGAGCAGGGTGCCGTAAAGGACGAATTTGGACGTTTTGGAGATTTTGCGTATTGTCCCCGACGTAATTTTCCGCTCCTGGAGTCGAACATCGACCTCCAGAAACATCACAACAAACAGCCAAACAGCTGCATTGATGACGTCTACCCAGGCCAGACGGATAATGTCGGTGAAACCGGTCTGATCGACGACGGAATTCATGCCGGGGAACGCGATTAGGTTGGTGCTGCTGGACAGCGTGCGGCAGTTATCCGCCGTCAATGCGACATATTCGTCCAGATCCACAGCGTAAGCCCATCCAGCCTGCGCAAGCGCGCATAGATCACCACCGATGCCGTCGAGCGCGTTCGAGCCCATTAAAAAAAGAAGTTTGGTGAGGTAGCCGTAGAATGCGTAGATGATAAATGCATAGCAAATGGCTCTGAGGCCGTGTAATGCCCATGAGACCCTGCGCGTAATGTGTTTGTCCTCAAGAACGTAAGTCTCGAGTTCAAACAACAATAAAAGTATGACCCAGGCAGCCGTATCAATGCTCGCCGCAAATCCCTCGATGACGTCACCGAGCGCAACCCCCTCCACGAATCGAAACGCTGCGGCAGCCCATTCCTCAGCGAAAAACACATAAATATTAAACGTCAGTAACGCATAGACGGCGTATTTGAACATCTGAAAAATGCGGCTGTTATTCATGTATCAATGGATCACGGACCCCTAAAATGCAGCTACGGATAGTGCCAGTTCGCGAGCTACGGGACCAGTCGCGTGTTACTTGCTGGCCCTATCTGGGCGTTCGGTGCCAATCCGGTCGAGGATTTAGTTAGCGCCAGATTCGTACGCGCTTTTTCGGTGGCAAGTAGTGCCTGTCACCCTCGCGTAAAAACTGTCGCGATATTGCCGCGACCTGAATTGAACGGTCTCGGCCGGATCCTAATTGTGGGTTTGCTGAAGAACGCAATCGCGATGGAATACGGGACTGCGATCAGTGCGCTAATGCATACGGATAATCGCAGCCAGAAAATCAGTCGTGATTGTGCGGGACCGATGCGCGGCTACACGCTATTTGGGAGGGCACTGCGCTAATGAATATATTTGAGTTGTTTACAGAAGCGTTGCATAGAGAGACGCACCGAGTAGCCATTGTTTGTGATGCGTCGAGAGACCGGCGTGAGGCCACCTACTCAGACCTGGATCGACAGATCGATACGGTGATGACCCAGTTACTGCGCGCCGATCTGCAAGCTGGCGGTATCGTTTTGTTGGCCGTCCCGGTTTCCCTCGAAACTTACGTTGTCATGTTGGCATTGCTCAAAGCTGGCATGGTCGTTATGACCATTGATCCGGCACATTCCGCAGCACGCGTTGCTGAGATTTTACGCGAGCCGCCACCTGTCGGCATCATTTCGACACGCGCGATTTCCCTAATGCGGTTTGTCTTTCCTGAATTGCGAAAAATTCCTGTTCGATTCGTCGTCAATGGCCCAAAGGGCAATGGTTCACGTCAGTGTTTTTCCGATGACAACGTGAGGCCGAGCGCTGTGGTTAAGAGGTCGTCTGCGGACTCAGCCGTGTTGAGTTTCACCAGTGGGAGCAGCGGGAAGCCTAAAGGTGTTCTACGGACCCACGGATTTCTGCGCGAGCAAATAAATATGCTTAATCGAATTTCTGATTCAGGCCGCGATGAAATCGATTTTGTTGTTTTGCCTATGTTTGTTTTATTCAATTTGGCGAATGGTGTAACCAATGTGATACCAGCGTGTGACATGAAGCGTCCCGGGCGAGCCGACCCCCGAATAGTTTATGAACAGTTGGCCAGGGAGCGAGTCACACGCGTAATTGCGTCGCCGTCTCTTCTCGAGCGTCTGGCACGTCATTGCGTCGATCAACATTTACAGTTGCCAAGCATACGACGGATCTCGACCGGTGGTGGGCCAGTGAGTCCGACGCTAGCCGGTAGAATTGCAGCAATCGCCCCGAACAGTTTTTTTCAAATGGTCTATGGGAGCACCGAAGCCGAACCGATAGCCACAATCAATGGGGACGAGGTGTCTGCGTGCGACCGTCGACGGATGCGAGAGGGCGCGGGGTTGCTGGTAGGACACGCCGTGCAGGGGTGCGACGTACAGATTA
>JABIUH010000087.1 GCA_018701055.1 Woeseia sp.
ATTCGCCTCAATGCCGTGATCCCGATTCCATATGTAGAAACCGTCGCCGCTGGACGAGCGCGCGAAGTTGATACTGACGTCCAACTCCAACATTTTTGCGTGAGCGGAATTGAGCGAATAGGAAAGGCTATTTAGCTGGGTCATTTGTTCGAAGGGTGTTAGCAAGCCAAAGCCAACAATGTCGAACAAGGTTACTGCGCGACTGGCGACATAGTTAATGCCATATCTGCGCACCATTTTTTCGACAATCTGTGTTTCAACCGAATTATCACTGAGCGCTTGGCGTAGTGGAATGAATTTGGGCTCAATTTCCAACAAGCGAGCAACCTTCTGCATTTGTGAAAGCTTAAGCTGCCGGTCACCAGAAATTAGCTCGGTAATGAATTGTACCGATACCTGCTGTTGCATCCTGACGTCGCCAGCGGGTGCTGCCATATACTCAGCGATGGCGTAGTGGGGGACGACCAATACGAGAATACCGTCGTCCATCGGGCACCAACTCAATATGCTGTTTTGCCCAAGAGCCCATTCCGTGTGCAGACAGCGCTCTAGATGTACTAAATTGCTGCGCTGCCGAAGCCCCATTTCATTGGCAAAGCCGGCAAGTTGATCCAGGTACGGAGAATAGTTTGCGATTCGCCGAATGCCTGATTGCGAAAGGTCGTCAAATTCCATTAAGTTGCCAGATGCACCGAAATCACTGCCCTAGTGTTATCGATGTGGTGCAGGTAGGGGTATCCTTGCCGAAAGTAATCAACAAATTCAACTAGTGCAAGTATTATCAAGAACATGCCGTAGGTGCTTCAAATCTCAGCCAAGGCCTATAAAAGGAAAATCCGATGCTTTACATAATGTTGGCGCAATATATTGAATGAAATTCGCGCCGAGGCGCCGCAGATTGACGATGTTCGACGCTTAAGAGATGAGCTCCGCGCCTGGTTGGTTGAGACGCCAGTCATTCACTGCAGAAATCTTGAGCGACAGCTCGGCAATGATATCGAAATTTGGGGCAAGCTTGAGTTCCTCCAAAAAACCGGGACATTCAAAACGCGCGGTGCTCTCGCGACTGTCTTAGGATTGACTGATGGTGAGCTTGCGGCAGGTATTACGGCAGTAAGTGCTGGCAATCATGCGATTGCCGCAGCCTTTGCGGCCAAGGCAATCGGTACCACGGCAAAGGTCGTCATGATGCGAAGTGCGAACCCCGCTCGTGTTGCGGCCTGCAAAGCTTACGGTGCCGAAGTTATTATGAGCGATGACGCACATTCAGCTTTCGCGTTAGCAGAGAAAATTCAGCGCGATGAGGGGCGTTTCTTTGTGCACCCATTTGAGGGTGAGACTGTTGTTTCTGGCACGGCGACGGTCGGCCTGGAAATTTGCGAACAGATTGGCGCGTTTGATGCGCTAATCTGCCCAATAGGCGGCGGCGGACTTTGCGCCGGCGTGTCCAGCGCTGTCAAACAACTCAACCCGGACTGCGAAGTATTTGGTGTAGAACCAACGGGCGCTGATTCAATGCGGTTAAGCTTTCTTCAGGGGAAGGCTACGCGGGTTGAGGAGGTCAACACAATTGCGGATAGCCTGGGAGCGCCGTTTGCGTTGCCGTACTCCTTTAGCGTATGCCATCAAAATGTCGATGAGCTAGTCATGGTTGATGATGATGCGTTACGCGATTCGATGGGATTGTTGTTCCGAGAAATGAAACTTGCGGTGGAGCCGGCTTGTGCAGCGACGACTGCCGCAATTAGCGGCCCGCTGAAAGAACGACTATCCGGCAAGAAAGTTGTGTTGGTGTTTTGTGGCAGCAATATTGATGCACAAACTTACCTGCGACTGGCGTATCTCACGTGAAGGTACTGGACGAGCTTAAAACGATTGTTGGTTCAGGCAATTGGACAGATGATGCCGGGGAGCTAGAGCCAAATCTTCGGGAATGGCGCGACATGTGGGTGGGGCGCACGCCGTTAATGGTGTCGCCAGACTCGACAGAGAAAGTTGCGGCCGTTGTCCGAGCTTGCAACGAATCGCGCACGGCTATCGTGCCGCAAGGGGGTAACACAGGCTTGTGTGGTGGGGCGATACCCGACAACAGCGGTGAGCAGATACTGTTGTCATTATCCAAAATGAATCGAGTTCGATCGATCTCGCCCAACGATCATTCCATATCCGTTGACGCTGGGTGCACGCTTGCGAGCATTCAGAGTGCCGCTTCTGACGCTGATCGATTTTTTCCGCTGAGTCTTGCCGCCGAAGGCAGCTGCCAGATTGGCGGTAACTTGTCGACGAACGCTGGTGGTATCAATGTATTACGCTATGGCACTGCACGTAGTCTGGCTTTGGGCTTAGAAGTCGTGCTTCCGGACGGATCTATTTGGAATGGTTTACGCTCGCTCCGAAAAGACACTTCTGGATATGATTTGAAGCAGTTTTTTATCGGCGCCGAAGGCACGCTCGGGGTTATCACCGCCGCGAATCTAAGACTCTTTCCGACAATAAAAAATTCACAAACCGCATTAATCGCGATTAACTCACCAAGTGCTGCGGTTGATATGTATGCGACGTTACGCGAAAACCTCGGTGACCAGGTACAAGCATTCGAATTGATCCCGCATCTGGCAATGAAGTTTGTTCAGGAGCACATTCCCTCATGCAGTATCCCGGGCATCGAACCATCCGAGTGGTATGTTTTGATGGAATCGTCGGATCTGGGCAATGACGAAATGCTATTGCGTGAACTCAGTAGCCAAATTGAGTCCGGTCTTGCAACCGACGCTGTGCTGGCTAAAAACCGGAGTGAAAGTGCATCATTGTGGCGGATTCGCCATTCAATTTCGGAAGCGCAAAAAAGAGAAGGTGCAAGCCTCAAACATGATGTGGCGGTACCCATAGGGTCGGTAGGATCGTTCATTCGTAAGGCGGTCGCAGCGGTCGAAGAATATCTGCCAGGAATACGACCCGTACCTTTTGGTCACATCGGCGATGGCAATATTCATTTCAATCTCAGCCAGCCCGAAGAGTTGCAACCCGAGACCTTCTATCAGCAGCGCGAAGCTTTGGCGTCAATTGTGTACGATATCGTCGTTGATCACGCCGGCACTATTAGTGCAGAACACGGTATTGGTCAGGCAAAGAAGGAGCATCTTTTGCATTATCGTGGCGACTTGGAAGTGGGCCTCATGCGAGCGATTAAAGATACGCTGGACCCGAATAACATCATGAATCCGGGAAAGTTATTATGACGACCAGTTCCGATTGAAATCTAGAGCATCAGGCTAGAATACGCGCAATATGAGTGTGGAAAGCGACAATTCGAACGCCAAAAGTTATGCGAACCAGCTTTCCACATTGGAGAGCCGTTTAGAGGGGCATGCCGATGGTGAAGCGATGCTGGGTGACCTTGGCATCGCTATGCGGTCATTATTGTCAAGCAATGGTGAGAGCGAAGCGCATATTCGCGATTTGTTGCAAAAGCGGTATGTCGGCGGGCACCTCCGCCAGGAAACTTTCGAACTTGTGCAGAACCTACTGGGCAAAATTGTAACGGAAGAGGCCGTGCGTGCGCCGTTGCCAAAGTCGAGCGCAGCCGCCGATGAAATATTTGCTGCCTCTGCTGTTGAGGAAGTTTTTGCTGCAACGGCCGTGATTGAGGACCAGGCTCAAGCGCAGGCAGAAGCCCAAGCCCTGGAACAAACTCACGTAAAACGAACAGTCGTGGTTGCGGTGGCGTCGGAACCTGTTGCGATAGAACAGCCCAAGTTAGGCTCTGTTTTACGCGATCGTTTCCTGCTCAAAGAGCAGGTTTCAGAAGGCAGCATGGGCATCGTCTATAAGGCATTGGATCGCCGCCTTGCGGAAACTGGGCAAGAAGATGCCTACGTAGCGATCAAAGTGTTGAGCACACCATTGTGTCGAAACGGAGCGGCACTAAGAGTATTACAACAAGAGGCGGCAAAGGGACGCGGCCTAACGCACCCGAACATTGTTCGGTTTATCGACCTGGATCGAGAAGATAGTCTGTATTTTATAGTGATGGAGTGGCTTGAGGGACGCTCACTATCGAAAATTCTTGACGACAACGGCGGCAATGCCCTAGACGTTGACACAGCGCTGGATATTGTGCGACAGACCGGTGGTGCACTCGACTACGCACACAAACGCGGCGTTGTTCACGCGGATGTGAAACCCGGCAATTTAATTATCACGCCCGCCGGAGAAGTGAAATTGATCGACTTCGGCGTGGCACGGGTGCGACAGAAAGAGAATGAAGGCAAGTCGCGCGCTGAGCTTGCCGTGAATGAAAGTGGCACGCCGGCATATTCAAGTATGCAAGTCTTGACTGGCGAAGATCCCGCACCTGCAGACGATGTGTTTTCGCTCGCCTGTTTGTTTTATCGTTTGGTTGCTGGTTATCGAGTATATGGTCCAAGAAATGCGGCTCAGGCCGCCGAAGATGGAATGGAACCACAGCGACCACAAGCGTTAAGTGCCGCACAATGGCAGCCACTGAAAAAGGCCTTGTCATACTCGCGAGTGACCCGATTCGAATCGCCCAAGGCATTCATAAATGCGCTGTGTGGAAAGTCGAGCGCTGTGTTACCAGCAGGTGGAAAAAATCCACAACGGAATGAGCCGGTGACGGAAGTACCTGATATTCGTTCCGCACAACCCGTCGTCGTACCACCGCCAGCGACGATCTCAATACCGAACCAAGCAGCTCAGCCTGCGTTAGCGCCTGCAGCAGCCCCGCTAGAAATACCAGCAGCGATTGCGCGAGTTGAAGAGCCAGTCGTGGCAAAACCGCCAGCAAGTTCTGATTTCGTTGCACCCATGCGTGCGGAAAGCGATTCGATAATGTACGAACTCAGCGAAGGCGATATGGGGCGATCGTACTTCGGCATTACAATGTTCATATTATTCGCGATCGGAATAGGTTTTATCGCGACGCAAGTGGATTGGGTTGATCGTATCGGACAGGCAATCGAGACCGGTGACGTTTCTCCGATCGCTGAAGTTTTGACCGCTGCTCCAGAAATTATCGACGCGCCTGTTATCGATGAGTCGGAAGTCATTGTCGAGGACAGTACCGGCGATGGTGCGGAGCTTGTAGATCAACCGACAGCGATTATCGAAGCAGCAACTGCGGCAGAGGTTATCGATTGGTCTTCACTACCGAGCCCGACTTCGATCGTTAACCTGGCTGGCAGTAGCGGGAATAGCGACTTGGTCAATCTATCCATTCGTGAAGACGCCGGCGACGCCATCGTCGATTTTGTTAGAGGCGATGCGACGAGTGAACTGACAATCGTGTTGACCGAAACGCGTTTCAGCGGCAACCGTTCGCCGTTGGTTGCAGGTCAGTATGCGCTCGAGAACAATGGTAAAATTTCATTCAAAGCGGGTCAAGATCGGGTCCGTACCACAATTTCCATGCGCTCGAACCCTGTTCGAGAAACGGATCATCAAGTCCAGTTAACGGTAACGAAGTTGGGGGAACGCGACCGCGCACTTGCGACCCTGCAGCTGCAACTTGAAGACGATGATCTGCGAGCGTTCGAAGAGGGCTTGCCAATCAATACGGTCGCTTTCGCGGTGAACCAAATTTCAGTTCAGGAATATGATCCTGCTGCGCAAATTGATGTGCTGCGCTATAACCCCGACAACACTACGCTCGAAGTTGCGTACGACTATACGGATGTAACCGCATCGGCCGGCCAGGATTACTTCGTTCCAGATATAACGGTGGTGTACTTTGCACCCGGGCAGCGGATGGCGCGCATTATTATTCCGCTAGGGCAGGATGCAAGGGAGGAGTCGGATGAGGCCTTCATGCTTGAGCTGGAAACCCCGGTGTCAGCAGCTAGCGAAAATCTTTTTTCGCAAATCGCGGTTATGATTAGGGACGATGATACGTAGAATCAGTTTCTACGGAATAACAATAACCAATCCCTGAGAGCTTTAGCCATGGAAGAAAAAGAACTACGTCGCTACTCGCGAGTGGTGGTCGATGGTGTGGAACAAGCGCCAAGTCGAGCAATGCTCCGCGCAGTTGGATTTTCCGAAGAAGATTTCAAGCGCCCACAAATCGGTATCGCATCAACGTGGAGCATGATTACGCCCTGCAATATGCATATTCATGAGTTGGCGGAGAAAGCGGCCGCAGGTGCGGGTGCCGCTGGCGGCAAGGCAGTCATCTTCAATACCATTACCGTTTCCGATGGCATTGCCATGGGCACACTTGGTATGCGCTATTCATTAGTCTCGAGAGAAATTATCGCGGACTCCATTGAAGCGGTAACAGGTGCAGAGGGATTTGACGGGCTCATAGCAATCGGCGGCTGTGACAAGAACATGCCTGCCTGCGTCATGGCAATGGCGCGACTGAATCGGCCATCGGTCTTTGTTTACGGCGGCACGATCAAACCCGGCGCCAAACGCCGCGACATCGTGTCGGTTTTCGAAGCGGTTGGTGCGCATGCCGGTGGCACCATTAGCGATGCGGAATTATTGGAAGTTGAGCGTACAGCGATCCCAGGACCGGGGGCCTGCGGTGGCATGTATACCGCCAATACGATGGCATCTGCGATAGAGGCTTTGGGAATGAGTCTCGCGAATAGCTCTGCTCAAGCGGCAATTTCAGATAGTAAGGCGAACGATTGCCTGCGTGCGGGTGATGCGGTCTTGAATTTGATTAAAAAGGATATTAAGCCGCGCGATATCATGACCCGAGAGGCGTTTGAGAACGCAATTACCGTGGTTAACGCACTGGGCGGGTCGACCAACGCCGTCATGCACCTAATGGCTATGGCACGCGAGGCCGAAGTGGAATTGACGTTGGAAGATTTCACTCGCGTCGGTAAAAAATCCCCCGTATTGGCGGATGTCCGTCCCAGTGGCAAATATCTGATGTCGGAACTAATAGAAATTGGCGGAATTCAACCGTTGATGAAACGCCTTCTGGATCGAGGGTTGTTGCATGGGGATTGCCTAACGGTCACCGGTAAAACGCTAGGTGAGAATCTGGCGGACGTTGAAGACTATCCTGAGGGTCAATCAATCATCCGTGACTTTGACAATCCGATTAAACCCGATGGTCACCTCGTGATCATGTATGGAAATCTTGCGACCGAAGGTGCTGTGGCGAAGATTACGGGCAAAGAAGGCTTGCGGTTTGAGGGGACTGCGAAGGTTTTTCATTCGGAAGAGCTTGCCCTGCAAGCAATTCTTGACGGTAAGGTTGTTGCTGGCGATGTCATTGTCATTCGCTACGAAGGTCCGAAAGGCGGGCCCGGAATGCGTGAGATGTTGAGTCCGACCGGCGCCATTATGGGTAAGGGATTGGGCGAAGACGTTGCATTAATCACTGACGGGCGCTTTTCGGGTGGTAGTCATGGTTTTGTTGTCGGGCATGTTTCACCGGAGGCTGCAGTGGGAGGTGCAATTGCCCTCATTGAGGACGGTGACAAAATTATCATCGATGCGCAGGAGCGGCGCATTGATCTGGAAATTTCAGAAAGTGAGTTGGAAAAGCGTCGCGCCGCCTGGGTGCGACCAAAATCCAACGTTACCACCGGGATACTCGCAAAATATCGGGCTGAGGTGGGATCTGCGTCGGAAGGAGCAGTGACAATTGCGCCACCTTGGGAGTGATGTGTTGCGCGGAAACTTGACCTGAAGGTCATCGTCCGCTTATCTTCGTCGACCAAATTAATATCTGCCCACGTATTGTGCTGTGGTGTTGACGTAGTCGATACCCAATAATACTTAAAATAAAAGCGCGCCAGAGGTGCGTGGGTCTGAGCGACGGGGAAAGCAGCCGAATAAAAAGAGCTGGAATCTGTCATAAAGCCCGCAAGGATCTCCGTGCGGGTTTTTTTTGGCTGGAATATATTGAAATGTCGGACGTTGTGCACGATACGTGGTGGGTAAATAAGCGCGATTTATTACTGCGCATGGCCAAGGAACATGGCGATGCCTACGTTTACGATCTTGCAACGATTGAATCTGCAGCACATTCGATGCTTGCGTTGAACTCGGTCTCACGTGTGCTCTACGCAATGAAAGCGAATTCTCATCCGGATGTTTTACGCACACTCAGTGCAGCAGGCACCGATTTCGATTGTGTCTCCCCTGGTGAAGTTGACCGTTTGCAACACGAACTGCCAGATCGAGGGAAAGATCGCATATTGTTCACCCCTAATTTTGCCCCACGTGACGAGTATGCGTGGGGCGTGAGCGAAGGGCTGCGCGTCACGCTCGATAATCTGTATCCCTTGCAGAAGTGGCCCGAGTTGTTTGCCGGGCAGCGTCTTTTTGTGCGGTTGGATCCGGATCATGGGGGCGGCCATCATGAGCATGTCGTTACAGTAGGCAAGACGTCCAAGTTTGGTATTTCGTTGGATGAAATCGAAGCGCTTAAGCATCTGGTTGCCGAGTGTGGGGCAAGCATCGTTGGTATTCATGCTCACAGTGGCTCCGGTATTTTAGATCCGAACAATTGGCATGCGGTTGCCGCAACACTTGTTGAAGCAGCACGACATTTTCCAGATGTCTCGGTGCTCGACTTGGGCGGCGGCATTGGAGTTGCTGACAAACGCACGGATTCGGCTTTTGACTTGCAGGCCCTGGATCATCGCCTTAGCGAATTCGAAGCGGCAAATTCTGAGTTTGAACTTTGGTTGGAGCCAGGTCGGTTTTTGGTATCGCCCGCGGGCGTGCTCTTGACGCGGGTGACACAGCTGAAGAAAAAGGGTGACGTGAATTATGTCGGTGTGAGTACTGGCATGAACGCGCTGATCAGACCAGCGCTTTACAACGCGTACCACGAGATCGTTAACCTAACTAAATTGGATGACGAGCCAACTGAAACGGTTAACATTGTCGGACCCATCTGCGAAACCGGGGATAAGCTTGGCACTAATCGAGCAATGCCACCGTGTGAGGAGGGCG
>JABIUH010000086.1 GCA_018701055.1 Woeseia sp.
ATTATGGTGGTCGTGGTTATCCTCGGTATTCTGGCGGCGATCGTGGCGCCAAACGTCATAAGCAAAATCGACGATGCACAGGTTGCACGGGTGCAGCAAGACCTGCGTTCGATCGAAACCGCACTCAAATTTTATCGCCTGGATACATTTGGATATCCGAGCAGCGAACAGGGAATTGAAGCGCTGGTATCAAAGCCAGCCGATCCCAATATTCGCAACTGGAAGCCGGGAGGATATCTTGATCGCATGCCGCAAGATCCCTGGGGCAACGACTATCAGTATTTGAGCCCGGGTCAGAACGGCGAAATCGATATCTACACTTTTGGTCGTGATGGACGACCCGGTGGCGAAAATCTCGATGCCGATATAGGCAACTGGTCCTTCTGATTTTGTGAGCGGCACGCTGCCGCACCGCGTAAATATGTCCGCGCCCGCCTCCAATAAAAACAGGGGACATTCGATTAAACGTCGCATGCCTGGCTTTACCTTGATTGAGATTCTCGTCGTACTCGTTATCGTTGGAATTATTGTCGCGGCCGCGCTTTTGTCACTCGGGACGCTCGGAGACGATCGAAATCTGCAAACTCAAGCACGCCGTCTTACAACGCTGCTGCAAATGGCGACGGATGATGCAACTATTCAGGGACGAGACTTCGGCATCGAAGTGATGACCGCAGGTTATCGTTTTGTCGAGCACGACCCATTGCTAAACCAATGGTTTGAAGTAACTGACGATGACTTAATGCGTGAACGCAAACTCGAAGAAGGCACCGAGTTCGAGTTAGTTATCGAAGAGCATCGCGTCTTACTCGAAGACGAATCACAAGAAACTCAACGGGAAGAGGAAGACATCGATGAGCGTGATCTCACGGACGACTATCTCCCACATATCCTGATCCTCTCCAGCGGCGACACGAGCCCGTTCGAGTTACGCATCGTTCGCTCAAGCGATCGAGCAGAAGTTCTTGTCCGAATGTCAGCGGCCGGCGAACTCAAAATTGTTAATGATGACGATGATCCACTCTAGAAACCGCGGCTTTACGCTTATCGAAGTGCTGGTTGCGCTCGTCGTCGCAACACTCGCACTTGGTGCTGTCCTCGCAGCCGTCAGTCAGATGGCCGACACTGGTCTCACATTACGTGAACGCACCTACGCAAGTTGGATCGGACAAAACAAAATCACGGAACTTCGCCTCGCGAATGTCATTCCTGACGTTAGCGAATCCAACGGTGAAATCGAATATGCCAGTCAGGAGTGGGCCTGGACCGCGAATATTTCCGAGACCGGAATTGAAAATTTATTTCGTGTGGATGTCGATATATCCCGTCCAGGCTCAGACGACATCATTCGCTCAGTGATTGGTTTTATCGGTGAGCCTAGTGCGCTCGGCGAAAGCAACCGCGCCTGGTCCGTCCGCGGCCAGGTATCCGGCGCAACAAATTGAAAAAATTGCGACGACAATGCGGATTTACTTTATTGGAAGTTTTGGTCGCGATGGCATTGTTTGCATTGATGGCAGCAATGGCCTACGGAACACTCAACCAGACATTATTGAGTGCGGATATATTGAGCGATCGAATGAATCGTCTACAGGCATTACAGCGTACTGTACGTATGCTTTCTGATGATCTTCAGCAGCTCGCGCCGCGCCCCGTACGAGATGAGCTTGGCGACAACTACGGCCCCTCCTTAAGTACCGCGTTTCAATCAGGTTTCGCCTTAGAGTTGACCCGCGGTGGCTGGAACAACCCGATGGTCCTGCCTCGCAGCACTATGCAACGGGCCGCTTACCGAATTGAGGACGATGCTTTGTTGCGTTACCACTGGAACGTACTTGATCGCACGCTGAGCAATGAACCAATCGTGGTCACTCTACTCGAGGGGGTAGAAAGTTTGCGATTCCGGTTTTTCCAGACGAACGTAGATTACATTGAGCAATGGCCGCCTGAAAACCTGAGTGGCCCGACAAACGGAAGACTCCGCCCGCTGGCAGTTGAATTCGTTCTGACCCTTGAAAACGAAGACGAGATCACACGGCTTATAGAGATAGCGCCGTGAAGATTCAGAAATCGAAAACACAGCATCGCGGCGTCGCCTTGATTACTGCAATGTTAATTGCCGCGCTGGCAACGATGGTGGCCGCCAACCTTAGTTGGGATAATGCACTGGATGTTCGGCGCACGATGGTACTCATGAATCGTGATCAGGCTGTACAAGTCGCATTGGGTGCAGAAAGTTGGGTAATTACCATCCTTCAACAGGACTTGCAGGACAGCGATACCGACCACCTGGCTGAATTGTGGGCCACTGATTTGCCAGGCTTGCCGATTGAGGGCGGTGAAGTGTTCGGACGAATCGAAGACCTGCAGGGCCGCTTCAACATCAACAACCTGATCGATGATCAGGGCAAAATTGACACGGGTTCATTGGATCAATTTAGACGCTTGTTGAACTCACTCGGGTTGGACCCCAGGTTTGCAGGCATCGTAGCCGATTGGATTGATGCCGATGTTGAACCCAGCTTTCCAGACGGCGCAGAAGATTCAATTTACACCGGGATGCTACCGTCGTATCGCGCGCCGAATCAGCCACTCAGCAGTGTGAGTGAATTGGCGGCAATAGAGGGCATGGATCGTGCAACATTCCTTCTGCTCGAGCCGCATATTGCGGCACTGCCCGGCCGAACCGGTATTAATGTGAACACCGCAACTCCGGCCGTACTGCAGTCATTAGATGAAAACATCACGATTTCGGATGTCGAATCACTGCTAAGCGAACGCGAAGCCGGCGGATTTTCAGATCTCGAGGCAACCTTTGGCACTCTGGTTACGCCCGAAGTTTTGAATGACCTCTTGATTGACGACACGCTGTATTTCAGATTGAAGGTCGTGGTGCGCATTGATACCGTTCGCGTCACGATGAATAGCGTGTTACAACGCGGTGGACGGGGCAGTGTGACCCCCATTTTAAGAAGCCTTGGAACAATCTGACATGTCCGAATATCTGGTCATTCGCTTAGGCGACAATTCGCAGCAACTGTCGCACTGGATTGCCGTCGACTCCTCTGGCGCAAGACGCAGCGCTCCAGTTGCGGGCCTCTTAAGTGAGGCAACGACCGATATCCATGACCGCGAAGTTATCGTGTTGGTTCCCAGTGCTGAGGTATTGACAACAAGCGTTGATATTCCAGTGAAGGGTGCAAAGCTGGTGGCAGCGCTTCCCTATGCACTCGAAGAGTTTCTGGCTGAAGATATCGAATCACTCCATTTTGCAGCAGGCGCCAAACGCGCCAGCGGCAGAACGCCTGTTAGTGTTGTAAGTAACGATCGCTTGCAGACCTGGCTTGACCAGCTTGATGCGGCAGGCATAGCGCCTGATTCGATCATTGCCGAGAGTTACGGTCTTGCTCGAATTCCCGGCACCATCAGCATGCTGCTGGCGGACGATTGCGTATTGATCAATGACGGCGCCGACGTTGAGCTTGTGATGCAAAGCGTGAGTCCGGGTGACGCGCTCGCGGCTATTGGCGCACTCGACGACGGCACCGATACCGACGAGAATGAAGACTCCAACGGGCCAACCATGCCGCGACATGTGCTCGTGTATTGCGAACCCGGTGACGATGAACGCTATCAACACGATTGGATTGCGATGCGCCACGAGCTCGACAGCGTCGACATTAAACTGTTAGCAGACGGCGTAATGCCGAGACTGGCAGTCACGGTAGCAACCGGCGCTGGAATTAACCTGTTGCAAGGAAGCTATGCGCCGAAGAAAGAGTATTCGGGCATGTTTCAGCCGTGGAAAACCGCTGCAATGCTATTGCTGGCATTCGGCCTTGTTGCGCTTAGTGCCAAAGTAGCGGACTACTACTTTTTGACGAAACAAGAGGCTGAACTCCGGCAAATGTTTAACGCGGAGTATCAACAAATGCGGCCGGGCGCGCGGGAAACCGAGGACCCGCGGGCGGTCGTTGAGTCGCTACGACGTAGCCTTGGCACTGTTGATGCTCCACCGATTTTTTTACAGTCAATGGAACAACTCAGTCGTGCCGTTAGCGAAAACCGTAATGCTGAAATTCAGGCGATCAGTTTTCGTGCCGGCGTTATCGATCTGCGAATAACCGCGCCCGACGTCGCGACGCTCGATAGCTTGCAGCGAGCCATTGCAAAGAACAGTCAATTTCAAGCAACGATTCAGTCAACCGATCAGGATGGTGAAAAAGTCAGTAGCCGTATCCAGATTCAGGTGTCTGGCTCATGAAGAACTGGTTTCTTGCGCTTGATGCTCGCGAGCGAGTTTTCGTCTCAGTAGCTGCCGTTTTTGTGTTCTTTGCCGTTGCCTGGTTTGGCATCTGGACACCGCTGAATGAGGGGCATAAGCGTGCCGCAGAAAGCGTCGAGAACTGGCGTCAATCTTTAGCCGCTCTGCGCCCGATGAAGGGCCAGATTCAGAGCCAGGGCAACAATCAGTCGGTTGATGATGGACAAAATCAATCGCTGGTCGTAATTATCGACAACAGTCTTCGGCAGCGCGGCCTTTATGCGTCACTGCAGCGCAGTCAACCGACACCGGCTGGAAATGGGATACGGGTCGAGTTTGAGAGTGCCGCGTTTGACGACCTGATGCTCTGGTTGGGTGACCTACATCGCCAGTACGGACTGACTGTTGAGGCCGGAAG
>JABIUH010000085.1 GCA_018701055.1 Woeseia sp.
AATTCATGGTCGCGATCGACTCTTTACCGATTTTGCGCAGACACTGCCCGAGATTGTTTTGGTGCATGACGAACGTATTCTCCTGGCGAACGAGAGTGCTGCTAGTCTGATTGGGCTGAATCCAGAACAGCTACAAGGTCGGGAAGTTGCGGATTTGGTGAAACCCGCCTACCGAGCGCTGTTTCGTAAGACGATGGCGAAACACCTCAGCAATGAACCGGCCCCTGAGCGACTCGAGATTCAGCTAATCAATGGTGACGACGCCGGGCTGTGGGTCGAGGCACAAAGTGCGGTGGTGGAACATCATGGTAGTAACGCTATATTGACGATTGCGCGTGATGTAAGTCATCGCAAGAATCTGGAAGTTTCCCTCAGTCGTAGCAAACGTCAGGCGCAGTACACGCTCGAATCCATTTCCGAAAGCGTGATTACAACTGACAACGAAGGCCGCATCGATTACATGAATCATGCCGCCGAAGCGATGCTAGGCGCAAACCGCGACGACGCCTCTGGTCATAAGACGGGAGAGCTGTTTTCTCTCATTGACGAGGTGGATCGGCGCGGCTTAGGTGATCCGGTTGAGCGATGTCTGTCAATTCGACGCAGAATCAATATGGGACGTAGAGCCGTGCTTGTTAGCCGGGACGGCGCCCACGAACATTCAATTGAGATTACAGCATCGCCAATCAAGGGCCCGGGAAAAAGTATTTCCGGGACAGTCGTTGTTATTCACGACGTAAGTGAGATTCGCGGACTCACTCGCCAAATGAGCTACCAGGCCGCGCATGATGCACTGACTGGTTTAATTAATCGCCGCGAGTTCGAGCGTCGCCTCGACGAAGAGATGGGTTCTGCGGTTGCCGAAGAGGCAAAACATATTCTCTTCTACATGGACCTCGATCGCTTCAAAGCGGTTAATGACAGCTGTGGCCACATGGCTGGCGATAACATGCTGCGTGAAGTCGCGACATTAATTCGCGATCAGGTGCGTGATTCAGATTTTGTTGCTCGCCTGGGTGGAGATGAGTTTGGCACCCTCTTGGTTGGTTGTCCGATTGACAAAGCACAGCAAATTGCAGCTGACATTTGTAATGCTGTCGCAGGCTATCGATTCGTCTGGCAAGACAAGATTTTTAATATTGGAATTTCGATCGGCTTGGTCGAAATAAACGGCAGCAGCGGTTCGATGCAGGATCTGATGAGCGCCGCGGACTCCGCCTGTTATGTTGCCAAGCAGCGAGGTCGAGGTCAGGTGCATGTGTACTCGGCACGTGATGAAGCCGTTGCACGCGAGCGTGGCGACATACAATGGTTACGCCGTTTGCAGGAAGCCTTGCACGACAGTAAATTCGAGCTTGCTGTTCAACCCATCCTCGCGACCGGCAGTGCCGATGCGTCTGGTCCCTCTGTCGAGGTGTTACTTCGTTTACCAGATGAGCGCGGACGCAGTCCAAACTCTGCTGATTTCCTGCGTTCGGCGGAACGTTATCAGTTGATGCCGCAGATCGATCGCTGGGTGGTCAATGCAGTTTTGGTCGCGATAAAGTCGGGCGAAATAAAGCTCGCAAGCAATCGCAGTTGCGCCATTAATATATCCGAGCAGACGCTCAGCGATGAGGGTTTCTTAAGTTTCGTTGTCGAGGCAATGGATCACTGTGGTGTCTCGCCAGCGGAAGTATGTTTCGAAGTTACCGAGAGCGCGATATCGACTAACGTCCAACATGGGCAACGATTTATAGAGGTCCTACACGGCATCGGTTGCGAATTCGCTTTGGACAACTTCGGTAGCGGCCTTGGAGCATTTTCGAGCCTAAAAAACTTGCCAATCGACTATCTGAAAATTCACGGGAGCTACACGAACAACCTCGCGACTGATCAGGTTAATCAGGAAATGGTTTCGGCGATGATTAAGCTGGCACGCACGATGGACTTCAGGGTCGTTGCGGAGCAGGTTGAGGAGCAAGAAGACTTCGATTGGTTACGCTCAGTTGGTATCGATTTCGTGCAAGGCAATTTTATCGAGGCGCCCGCGATTTTGGGGACGGCGACGACGGGTAGTTATCGAATGTTGAATTCCTAGTATCCGAGTGTCGTCTAAGCTCTGTTGCTGACTGTGCACCTGCGCAGAAACGACAGCTAGCACTCGCGCCACTCTGGCCCTTGTCCTGATACTCATTTAGAGTCTCGTCCGTCGAGAACATCAGTGAATCAAACGGGATACCGGCAAGCATCGAAAACGCCGTACCCGTTTGGGGCTGGCGGTTATTTTAATGGCAGGCAGCTGCCTTCAATACTGCCCATTTGATTCCCCTATCCGCCGTTTCAGTAGCAGCGTAATTCGGATGCAAAAAAAAGGCCGCCGACTTTCGTCGTGCGGCCTTTTGATTGGCTCGTGTCAATTCAGATCAAAGCAATGGCACCATCAACAGCGCTACGATGTTAATGATCTTGATCAACGGATTGATCGCCGGGCCAGCCGTATATTTGGACGGTTCGCCAACGGTATCGCCGGTTACTGCCGCTTTGTGAGCGTCAAGGCCCTTGCCGCCGCAATTGCCGTCTTCGATGTACTTCTTGGCGTTATCCCATGCATCACCACCCGTGGTCATAGAGATAGCGACAAACAGGCTGGATACGATCGTGCGGAGGCGAAGGCCGCCAAGCGCCTTCGGCCCGGTTTAAAGCGATCGCTCTACTTGAGGCGGACTGCCGCGCTACAGCGCAAAAAAAAGCCCGGCACACGGCCGGGCTTTTTTTGGATCCGTTGGGCGTCGCTCCTACATGAACTTCAGCAGGATGCCGCCGTACTGTACGAAGAACGGTACGAAGACGAGCGACAGAATGGCCGACAACTTGATCAGGATATTCAGCGACGGACCGGACGTGTCCTTCAGAGGATCGCCCACCGTATCGCCAACCACCGCCGCCTTGTGAACTTCGGTGCCCTTGCCACCGAGATTGCCAGCTTCGATGTACTTCTTCGCGTTGTCCCAGGCGCCGCCGGAGTTTGACGCCGAGATCGCGAGAACGCCGCCGGTGACCAACGAGCCGGCCAGCAGTCCGGCCGTGGCCTGGATGCCGAACAGGAACCCGGTGGCGAGCGGTGCACCCATAATAAGGATGCCGGGCGCAACCATTTCGCGAATAGCAGCCTGTGTCGAGATCGCGACGCACCGTGCGTGGTCGGGATCGCTGGTGCCTTCCATGATGCCTGGATCCTCGCGGAACTGACGCCGCACTTCCTCGATCATCTTGAACGCGGCCGCGCCGACTGACTTCATCGTCATGGCCGAGAACAGCGCCGGCAGTACGGCACCGATGAACAGGCCGGTGAAGACCATTGGGTCGAGCAGGTTGATCGAGCCGAGAAGATCCGAGGTCGGGTCCTGTTCTTTCAGCAGCAGATCGGCGCGGGTCAGGAATGCGCCGAACAGGGCGAGCGACGTCAGTATGGCAGCGCCGATCGCGAAGCCCTTGCCGATGGCGGCTGTGGTGTTACCGGCCGAATCCAGGACGTCCGTGCGCTTTCGCACGTGTTCCGGCATGCCGGCCATCTCGGCGATTCCGCCCGCGTTGTCAGCCACCGGGCCGTAGGCGTCAATCGTCAGCGCGATGACCAGGGTGCCCAGCATACCGAGCGAGGCAATTGCTATACCGTACATGCCGGCCAGCATCCACGGAATGTAGATGGCAAGGCCGATCGCGAGATAAGGACCGACGGCGCTCTTGTAACCGAGTGCCAGTCCGAAAATGATGTTGGTTGCGGCACCGGTCTGGCAGGACTCGGCCACTTCACGAACGGGGCTGTAGGCATCTGACGTGTAGTACTCGGTGAGCAGGCCCACGACGAGGCCGGCGATTAGTCCGGTCAGGAAGCACAGGTATACGCCGAGGGAGGTATACCCGACGCCGGTGATTACGAACTCCGCCGGAATCAGCATGTCGGTCACGAAGTACATGACGACGGCCATAATTGCGCTCGATATGATCAGCATGCGTTTCAGCGCCGGGCCCACCTGGGCTTCGGTGTTGACGCGGACCATCAGCATCGTCATCAGGCTGACCGGAATGCCGATCGCCGAGATGACAATTGGATACAGCAGCGCATCGACGTTGCCGCCAAAGGCAATCGCGCTGATGACCATGGCGGCACAGGTGCTCTCCGCACAGGAGCCGAAGAGGTCAGCGCCCATACCGGCGACGTCACCGACGTTGTCGCCAACGTTGTCAGCGATAACGGCCGGGTTACGCGGATCGTCTTCCGGAATTCCCGCCTCGACCTTGCCAACGAGGTCGGCGCCAACATCGGCTGCTTTCGTGAAGATGCCGCCGCCCACGCGCGCGAACAGAGCGATGGCGGAACCGCCAAGGCCAAAGCCGGCAATCACTTCCATCAATACGTGCGGTGGCAGATCGTCCGGCAGTACATATTTGAGGCCGAGGTAGATCAGCAGCATGCCAAGCGAGGCTAAGCTGACCAGCGCGAAGCCCATAACGGCGCCGGAGTGCAGCGCGAGATTGAACGCGCTGGAGAGCGACTGGTTGGCCGAGACCGTCGTGCGAACGTTGCCCGCGGTCGCGATCTTCATGCCAATGTAGCCACTGGCGATCGAGATGATCGCGCCGAAAATGAACGCGACGGCCGTGTAGATGCCTTCATTGACGTTCTCGGTGTGTTGATCATCGATCAGGAGGGCGATGACGATGCCGAACAGGACCATGAAGATGGCCATGAACTTGTATTCCTCCTTGAGGAACGCCATCGCTCCATCGGCGATCGCCGCATGAATCTTGCGCAGTTTGCCGCGCGTGTCGGCGTCTTCGACACCCATATCGATCGCAACGCGGCTGACCGAGCGCGAGTAGTAAAAGGCCACAACGAGTCCGCAAAGGGACAGGACCAGGATAATTGCAACTGACATATTGATTGTTACTCCGTCATTGTAGTTCGGCGGGAGAGGACTCGGCACACATGGCTGCAAGGTGCTGCACCTTAGCTATGTAGAACGCGTTCGGGATCCTCTCACCGAATGAATTTTTTTCTTGCCGACCGCGCGGTAGTAAAGATTTTTCGTCCGCAGGCCAGTCTCGAAAGCGCGCGCATCATACCACAAATTTAGTCTTTAGCCGCCTACGAACAGGCATGCTTTTAAGTGTGACGTAGTTCGGCAAGCCGTTGATATATGGAGGATAATCCTCGCCACGAATCAAGGGTTCTAGATAACGGCGGCCAGCAGCCGTAATTGAGAAGCCATCCTTGGAGATGTAGCGGCGGGGCAACATTTTTTCCTTGTTCGCAATTCGAGCCAAAGGCGCCTTTTCGATCTTCCAGCGATAGGGATTATCAGAAACGCGTTTGATGACAGGCATGACCGCCGTTTCGCCGGCAAGCGCCATGCGGACCGCCGCCTGCCCAACAGCATAGGCCTGTTTGACATCAGTTGCGGACGCGATGTGCCGCGCAGAACGCTGCAAATAATCGGCGACTGCATAATGAAATTTGAAGCCCAGCTTGTCACGAACCATATTGGCGACAACCGGCGCGACGCCTCCGAGCTGTGCATGGCCGAACGCATCGACGGTGCCGGCCTCTGCTAGGAATTTGCCGTTGGCATACCGCGCACCCTCGCTGACCACGATGACGCAATAGCCGTAATCTTTGACGCATGCTTTGACACGCTTCAAGAAGGCACTTTTGTTAAATGGAATTTCGGGAAACAAAATGATGTGTGGAGGTTCATGTGCCGCGCCCGAGCCTGCGAGTCCGCCTGCTGCCGCTATCCACCCAGCGTGCCTACCCATAACTTCAAGGACGAATACCTTCGTTGAAGTTTCCGCCATTGATAAGACGTCCAATGCGGCTTCTTTTGTCGATACGGCGACATATTTGGCGACTGACCCAAAACCAGGGCAGTTGTCGGTTATGGGCAAATCGTTGTCGACTGTTTTAGGAATTCCGAGACAGGTAACCGGGTAACCCATACTTTTTGATATGAGGGATACTTTGTGGGCGGTATCCATTGAGTCGTTACCGCCGTTATAGAAGAAATAGGCGATGTCGTGGGCCTTAAATACCTCAATCAAACGTTCGTATTCGGCGCGATTTTCCTCGAGGCCTTTGAGCTTATATCGGGCGGAGCCAAAAGCGCCGCCAGGCGTGTGTTTTAGCCCCGTGATGGTTCGCGCAGATTCGCGACTCGTATCGATCATGTTTTCGGTTAGCGCACCGATGATCCCATTTTTGCCAGCATAGACATTAGCAATACGATTCTTGTGTTTGCGAGCGGTTTCAATGACGCCACAGGCGGAGGCGTTGATGACGGCCGTGACGCCGCCGGACTGAGCGTAAAATGCGTTCTTCTTCGACATTGGATGCGAACCTCTATCTGGTTTGAAATCGAGGGGAAGCATAGCGGAAACGGTCCGCGGGATCATCGTTCGGCGCTGCTGAGAATGACAATTGACGTCTCTGCAGTTTTCCTCTAGCTTACCGCCCGAACGGATTCCTGCATTCGCGAGTGAGTGGACAAATGCGCATTGTATTGTTGGGGGCCCCGGGCTCTGGAAAAGGCACTCAGGCCAAGACCCTAATGGCGGAGAAAAATATCCCGCAAATATCGACCGGCGACATGCTGCGCGCGGCCGTAAGCGCCGGCAGCTGCTTCGGCTTGCAGGCGAAATCCACAATAGATGCGGGCAATCTTGTTTCGGATGACATAATGCTTGGCGTCATCAGTGAGCGTTTAGGCCAACCTGACGCCCAAGACGGTTTTATCCTCGATGGTTTTCCACGGACAGAGCAACAGGCCTTCGATCTTAGCGATTTGCTTGATCAGCTTGACCAGCCGCTGGATGCGGCGGTGTTGATGGACGTCGGATTCGATATTTTGATGAAACGCCTGACCGGCCGACGCACCTGCTCGCTAACCGGCAAGCTCCTGAATATCTACTATTCGTCACAGGCAGAGCTAGATGAGTGCTTAGATGCAGGCGGCGAGCTAATTCATCGCTTGGACGACAATGAAGAGGTCATTGAAAATCGCCTCGCTGTTTATCGGCGTAAGACCGAGCCATTGGTGGACTACTTTCGATCGCGGGGTAAATTGGTGACAGTTGATGCTGATGGCACCATCGATGAAGTTTATGACCGATTTAGAAAAGTGTTAGGCATGGATGTCGGTTCTGACTAGACAATGTGGCTGGCTTTATTGCTAGTCGTTTTCCAGTAGTTCCAGTAAAGCTTGGCCGACACTTTCAAGTCGCCATCCCCTGAATACGCGAGAATTTCGCACGCCAAGCATGGCCGCCGATAGCTCTTTTTTCGGTGCGACAATCTCGGTCGCGATGCTTAGCGATTTTGCCTGCGCAGAAACCAGTTGTTGCATCGCTTTTAATAAGGTTTTTTGCTTTTCATTCGGTCGCGCCGGTGGCTTGTAGCTAGTCTCATCGTGTGTCGTTGCGGCGACGATACTCAACAATTGGTCACCTGCGCGCCGTACCGTGCTTTCAGGCATGCCGTCGATTCCCGCTAGTTGATCGCGATTCTCTGGTCCGGAAACGGCAATACCGATAAGTACTGCATCCCGCATGATCCACTGTCGTGGCCGATTGCTGCGAATTGCTTCGTGTTCCCGCCAGGCTGCGATCTGTACAGCGAGCGCACGCGCGCGGCCCTGCAAATTACTCGCAGCCTTTAAGCGGCTAACGGAGCCCTCCGGATCCGGATCGTATAAATCAATCTCAAGTAGGTCGGCAGAGTCTTCGCTCGCCCAGGAAATGCGCCCCAATTCCGCAAGCTTTTCTGTTAACAGGTCGGCAGCCGGCAACAGGTATTCGACGTCCTCGGTCGCGTATTTCAAAACGGCATCCGACAGTGGTCGCTTCGACCAATCCGCGCGCGTATGCGATTTCTCCAATTCGACGCCGAATAATTCTTTGACGAGCCCCGCGTAGCCAATTTGCGGTTGATAGCCGAGTAGGGCAGCTGCGATTTGTGTGTCAAACAGGGAACTAGGCATCCGGCCGCAACTCTGATAAACGACCTCTATGTCCTGTCTGCCGGAATGGAGAACCCAGGCAGGTCTGGTTATGGTCTGCCAAACGTCGTCGCGACGCGCTTCGTCGGCAGCATCGAGAGTCAACGGGTCCGCACAAACAAAAGTCTTTCTTGCGGCAACCTGGACCAAGCACAGCTGCGAGAAAAACGTTTTCTCACGCATGAACTCTGTATCGACACCAATCCGTTCTTCGTCTGCGAGCAGCGATTGAAGGCTTCTGTCCGTTGCCAAATCGACAAGTTCGTACTCAGACATTTTGAATTTGACTGCGGGCTTCGATTGCGGATATTAACGTGAGATGATGTCGATTCAGCATTGCCCTATTGTGACAGAACACTGCAACATCTTCTCAGAACATTTATCGAAATAACGCTTTTGCGGCAAGGGCCGCAAGACGTCCCTTCGCGATCCGTTGTCCTGGTTGTTGCGATCGGCTTGTTGTTATTTGCCTTTCTTTCTACTGCCGTTGCGATGCCGGAAACGGTAAGCGGCAATATCGCGATTTCGTTTTTCGTTTCTGTGCTCAGCTACGTTGTGTACTGGCTCGTGCTGTTGGCGACAGGCTTTGGTCGTCGTCTAGTGCCAACGATTGCGTCAATTATGGCCTGCGGCTCCATACTGACTATTTTGCACGTGGTTGTGTTCGTCGTAATGCGCCAATTTACGAGCGACGTCGTCACCGATACGGTGGCGTGGCTAATCTTGATCTGGGCTATACCGGTCAAAGGCAACATCATTGCTCGATCGATAGAGCAGCATTGGTTCGCCGGCATTGCCATCGCCATGACGATATTTGTCATGCAAAATATCACCTATATCATCCTCGTCAATCTGTAGGAATCTGGACCCCAAGCAATGCACATTCATATCATCGGAATTTGCGGCACATTCATGGGTGGAATTGCGGCATTGGCACGCGCTGCTGGCCACAAGGTCACCGGCTGCGATGCGAACGTCTATCCACCGATGAGCACACAACTTAACGACTTAGGCATCGGCATCATCGAAGGCTACGATCTGTCGCAGTTGGACGAAGTTCCCGACTACGTTGTCATCGGCAACGCCATGAGTCGTGGCAACGCCATGGTCGAAGCGGTTCTTGACCGGCGTATACCGTACTGTTCCGGCCCGCAATGGCTGTCCGAGCACGTATTGCACAAACGGCACGTTTTGGCTCTGTCCGGAACGCATGGAAAAACAACCGCGGCGAGTTTGCTCGCGTGGATTTTGCAGGATGCAGGACTAGAGCCCGGATTTCTGATCGGTGGCATTCCAGTCAATTTCGATGTTTCAGCGCGATTTGGTGAATCGAAACTCTTTGTTGTTGAGGCGGACGAATACGACACTGCGTTTTTCGATAAGCGTGCCAAGTTTGTTCACTATCGACCGCAAACATTGGTGATCAATAATTTGGAATTCGATCACGCGGATATTTACACTGACCTCGATGCAATCCTGTGGCAGTTTCATCAGCTTATGCGAACGGTGCCTGGAAATGGGAAGGTCATTATTAATGGTGACGACAAAAATGTCGCGCGCATAATCGAGCAAGGATGTTGGTCTTCAGTTGAGCGATTCAGTACTACGCAGGATGCGGAATGGTCCGCTCATTTCTCTGACAAAGGTGAGCGGCGCCTGAGTATTGCCAGGGATTCGGGGCAAACCGCCGAAACGACCTGGAAACTAGGCGGTGAACATAATTTGCAAAACGCGCTGGCGGCAGTTGCAGCGGCACAGTCAGCTGGCGTAGATTTCGCGCGCGCAGTCGATGCGTTGGCAAGATTTGAAGGCGTTAAAAGGCGGATGGAGCGTACCGCTACCGTTTCGGATATTGCCATTTATGATGATTTTGCACACCATCCAACTGCAATCAAGAGCACTATCGCGGGTGTTAAGAAACGCTATCCGGGCCATCGCGTAATCGTCGCGTTGGAACCGCGCTCGAACACCATGAAGATGGGTATTCACGACGACACCTTGGCCGATTCATTGGCTGCTGCAGATTTGGTTTTGGTATATCGCCCCAGTGATTTGAATGAACAGTTTGACTCGATATTCGCATCGCTGGGCAGCCGCGTGACGGTGTTAGGCGATTACGATTCACTTGTCGCCAATCTTTGCTCCATCTTGAAGGCAGGCGACCAAATGATTTTCATGAGCAACGGAGGCTTCGGCGCATCGCGGCAGAAGTTGACGATGGCGTTGCAAAACAAGCGTCTCAGCTAGCGCCAAGACGCACTAGAATTGGTTATGGAAATTCCACTCTTTCCTTTGAATACAGTTCTATACCCTGACGGTCCCTTGCCGTTGCGAATTTTTGAACAGCGCTACCTGGATTTGATCAGCCGTTGCATGAAGGAGGAGATTCCGTTCGGTGTCGCCCTCATAAAAGAAGGGGCGGAAGTGGGGCTGGCCAAGGTGCATAACACCGGCACGCTCGCATCAATTGCCGACTGGTATCAGGGTAGCGATGGATTACTCGGCATCACCGCGATTGGGCAACAGCGCTTTAAAATCAACTCCAGCCAACGGCAGGCGGATGGTTTGATGATTGCCGATGTCGACCAACTGCCTCGTGAGGCAGAAGTACAGCTGCCGGACGCTTACTCACCTTTAGCGGATATCCTAACGAGCGTATTTGACGATCTTGGTCGTTTGTACGAACAGCTGGAGAAACGCTATGCGGACGCGGGTTGGGTGAGTTTTCGATTCGCCGAAATACTGCCGATCACGCCAGAACAAAAACAATTGTTGTTGGAGTGTGATGATCCGTTACAGCGTCTGGATGAAATGCGCGCTGTATTAGAGTCAGTACGATCTGCGAAGTAACATTCTGTATTGGGGTCAGAGTAGTATTCTGACGTTGCCATAGAAAAACGGAGTGATTAACTAAGGGGCACTCTCGTGCTCATATTCTACGGGACTCACGTAGTCCAAGTAAGAATGCCTCCGCTGCCGATTGTAGAACACCTCGATATACTCAATCAGGCTCTGTCTTGCTTGCTCTTTTGTTCGATAGTCTTCGTGGTCGACCAGTTCTGTTTTCAGTGTGCCGAAGAAGCTCTCCGCAACAGCGTTGTCATGACATTCACCTTTGCGGCTCATGCTACAGATCAATCCGTTGTCGCTGAGCAACGTCTGATAATCACCAGAGGCATAAGTGCTGCCTTGATCGGAGTGCACAATCACGTCCTTAAGCTTGCCGTGTCGCCAGATTGCCATCATCAGTGCATCGGCCACCAGCTTCGTATCATTACGCTCTGACATCGCCCAGCCAATCACTTGTCGCGAGTACAGATCAAGCATCACGGCGAGGTATAACCAGCCCTGCCGCGTTCGGATGAACGTGGTATCGGATACCCAGGCCTTGTTCTTATCGCTGACACGAAATAGGCGTTGCAGCCGGTCCGCTGCCGGTGGTCGAGTGTTCTTCGAGTCGATCGTAATGACAAATTTCTTTGCCATCTTCGATTGAATACCTGCTGAACGCATTAATCGCGCAATACGCTGCCGGCTCACGCACTCGCCAGAGTCGATTAAGTCCCTGTGAATGCATGGCGAACCGTAGATGCTGCGGCTGGACTTGTGAAAACAGCGAATACGGGTCAGCAGACGATGATTCGCCTGCCGCGTCGCGCTTGAGGGGCGATCAACCCAATCGTAGTAACCGCTGACTGATACACCGACTGTTCGGCACAACACCTTGACTGAATGCGCTTCACGCTGCTGACGAATAAACGCGTACTTCACTTGAGTTCCTTCGCAAAGTACGCTGCTGTAGATTCAATTGGTCAATGCAACAGCTGTTTCCATAGCCTCATTGGGCGTCCTAAATTTCAATACCTTTCTGGGTCGTTCGTTTAAATGCGTTGCCACGCTATCTAGCGCCTTCT
>JABIUH010000084.1 GCA_018701055.1 Woeseia sp.
ATGCTTTCCAGCATCCGGCGCTTGAACGAATCCTCGCCGCTGCCCGAGAATGGCGCCATTTTCCCAGAATCAAGAATTCGCCAGGTGATTGACCAGTTGATGAGACGAATCGCCAGTTCAAGTGAACTTGTCCAGTTCGGCCCGGCCAAGTACGGACATTGATCGAGCCAGGAAACGAAAAACCGCTTCAATCCGTCCGCATATTTCTGATCCCCGGTGATCCGGGCAGCCTGAGCCAATGTAACGAATTGCAGATGGCGATTAGGCTCCCACAAAAATTTAATATCGCCGACAGTGCGTTCGTTCCTGTAATCCAGCGTCGGCCCGAATTCCATCGGCGAGCGAACACCGCTTAACGGATCACTATTCCAGATCGGCGCGCCGTTCTTCAGCTCAATCGGTACCCCGAATACGCAGAATTTCCCCGCCAGGACTTCGTCGGCGGCACGAATACATCCGGCCGGATCATCTCCAAATTCATCGCTGAGGGGCGGTGTAACGGACTGAATCTCAACGTCGCTGACAGACCAGTCAGGCAGTTTTACCGAATTCCCATTCTTCGTCAGTTTCCAGATTTCATTTCGAACCCGCGTCGAAATTCGCCAGCCGACCTCGGCCACCGTCATCCGCCGAAGTCTGTTCAGATACCAGGAAAACGATGACATTGCAGTGGCCTGATTCAGTAGGTTCTTTGTGCTGGCAGATTCGGAGCCAACGATTGAGACTTATACATACCGATAGTCAGCGTTTGTAACCGAATTCGTCAAGGTGGCAACCGGTCCAGAATGCGAACCAACTGCGCACCCAGGGCTGCAGGTACTCCCGCCACCGATCGAGATTCTCGGCGTTGAAGCCTTGACGATTTTTGTACCGCTCCTCGACAGAGCGACGATAAATACGCGCTCAATATCTGACTGATCTGTTGACATTGCCGGCCTCGGATCGCGCGGGAGTTGCACTACGATTTCGTCATTTCCAGAAAGCCAAGTGAATAATACTTCGACAACGCTGGTATTTTTGATTGCGCATAGTCGTCAAACTTCTTTAAGGCAATATTAACCCTTCGGCTGATCTTTCCCGGCTTCCTGAAAAATCGGGCAACTGTGTATAACACTGCTCGATCACTGACTTCGACTTCGTCGAACACCGAAATAAGCTTTCGCTCTTCATCTTCGGCGAGAAAGTGTTCGCCAAGATGCCCCTTAACTCTGACATTCACAAAACGCATCGCGTTTATGATGGGGTTGTATGCGAATGGCTCCCAAAAGTACGCCTTACCCCCGGGCTTTAGTACGGAATAAATGTTCTCAATAGCATTCGGGTACTTGATCAGATGGTGAATCGAGTCCTCGCCAGTAACTATATCGAATGAGTCCTTGTCAAAATCCAGCTGGCTGATGTCCATAACATGATGTTCTATGTTGTCGCTACATCCATTGACAATCGCAAGTTGTTTCGCATATTCAATCGACTTTTCAGATATGTCTATCGCCACGACCTGATGGCCAAATTTCGCCAGGAGGACTGAGTAGAACCCAGTTCCACATGCAACATCGAGAACCCTGCACCGCGCGGCATGCTCCAACGCTCCGTATAATCGCGAATTGAGAAACCACCGATACGACCCGAGTGCAATTCGTTCCCTGTATCGGCGGTCAATATCGACAGTCTCCGGGGCGGCACGATCCGCAACGCGCTCGTCGTAGTGATCTCCTTCTTTAATTGCACTGATTTCTGACATCTTCTAACTATCTCCGAATCATAGCGCGAGACATTTTTGACCTAAATATCGTCGCCGCGCCACGATATTCGTGCACGATACTGCAGGAATTCGTGTTAATCCACCAGCGCCACGCCACGACTGGCATGCGCGACAATCAGTTGGCTATAGATTTTCTCCAGCCCGCGGACCTGGTTCCTGAGTTCGAAATTCTCGCTCATAAAGTGTCGACCGGCAAGCCCGAAACTCTCGACCTTTTCAGGCGACGTCAGGAATGACTGAAGGCTCTCTGCCAACGCTCGATGATCGCCGGGAGACACGAGTTCCGCCGTTTTTCCAGAAACTACACCTTCAGGAATTCCGGAGTGGTGGGTCGCAACGACAGGTGTTTCCATTGCCTGCGCCTCCAGCAAAATCGTCGGTAGTCCCTCGCTGTCACCATCTGCTGCCGTCATACTCGGCACTGCCACAACAGCGGCCCGCGCAAGCCAGCTTCGAACTTCGTCGACGGTCAAAAAGCCTGTAAAGCGAGCATTCAATTCGGCTCTGTTGCAGGCCACTTCCATTGCTTTCCGAAGAGGCCCATCACCAATCAATACGAGCTCAAAGTCGACCCCGGCCTTTTTCAGCTCCACCGCCGCCTCAACCAAAACGTTTACGCCCTTCTTTTCGACAAATCGACCAACAAATACGATGCGCGAGCTACGATTGACACTGCGATCAGGACTAAAGAAGTTCAGATCAATGCCGTTTCGGTGAACAACTATTTTGGAATCAGGATAACCCTGTTCTAAAAGGCGGTCTCTGATGAAATTCGAAACGGCGATGAAACGCCCGGCACCGGCAATTAGCGTCGATTTTCCTCGAATCAGCTCTCGACCTCTTCGACTGCCGGCCGCAACAGATTCGCTTATCGTCGCGTCTGCTCCGTGAAAGGTCACCAGCAAAGGCACACCGAGCTGCTCAGCGAGAAACAGACCGGTCGGTCCGGAAGTCCCAAAATGCGCGTGCACAATTGCCGGATTGTGCTCATTTAATGTCTTCACAAATTGTGGCGCAAAGCCACGGCTTCGAAATAGATACTCGCGAACTTTGCCAACGAACGTCGAATTATTAACGACAACCACCCGATCGTCGGGGAGTTCAAGGCCGTTTTTGGCTCGATGCGCACCGGCATATATTGGCACGTAGGAGACGAGAGCCTCACCATGACTCTTTACAAATGTCATTGACGCGGACAGAACTGTGTGGCCGTAGATTATCGCGCCAAGTTTTGGGTCGGCCGTTTCATCAGGACAAATCATATTCGGAGTCATTAGAGACAATTTTCCTGGAATTTTCGGGTGAGGGGTTGGTTTGGTCAGTTCTCGCCAGTTGAAGCTTAGCTCGACTTTTGCTCGAGATATTGAACGGCGTTCACAAAACCATCACACATCTTGTCGATATTGGCGAAATCCAGAATCTGTTTACGGGCCGCCTTGCTGAATC
>JABIUH010000083.1 GCA_018701055.1 Woeseia sp.
GCCTGCTCTTTCGGCTCTGCTTTAATGTCGTTCTTTTTATCGTCGATCATCAGTGCACCTCCTGATGTTCTTGCCGGTCATCCAGAACAAACTTTCCATGCGCGGGCATCACCACTTTTGGCAATGTTTTAGCGTTCATTTCATCCGACTCAGAAATAATGTGATTGAGATGCAATAGGTGCGCTGTCAGAGAATAGACCTCGTCACTTTGCAAAGAACCAGGCAGCGTGAATGGCATGCTGCGCCGAATGTAATCGAATAGTGTTGTCGCATACGGCCAATAATTTCCGACGGTCCGATGTTGCCAACTATTGGCATCACTAGAATCCGGGAACTGCTCATCCGGCGAACTCACAACCAAACGGTCGTTCAGCCCGCCCTCGCCGTTGGCACCGTGACATGCAGCGCACTTTAACGCGTAGATTTCTGCGCCTTTTGCAGCAGTACCTGACCCTGGCGGCAAGCCTTTGCCATCCGGGCGCACATCAATGTCCCACGCCGCAATTTCTTCCGCAGTTGCCGGGCTACCGAATCCATAAATGATTGGTCTTTCGCCTTCTTCCTCGGCAATACTCAATTCGGGAGGCGTGCAGGCAAGCAATAGAAAAAAGGCCGGCGATATGCAGAGCACCTTGGTCGTTCGACTAACTCTCGCAGGCATTCACGCACCCTTTGTTGGCTAGGTCACTTAATGACTGATGGTCGCAGAGCGATGCACAACTCGCAAGCGAGACTCAACATTTGGGGTCAGAGTGGTACTCTGACCCCGCTGACGGCTGGCTGACCTGCATCTGTAATAAATGTCAGTAAAAGTGGTCTTTATAGTTAGGGAATAATTTTGCTCCAGGGGAATTAATCAATGTTGCACCGAATTGCGTTATTCATCGCTTTATTCAGCTTTTCAACTCTCACATTCGCCGTTGAAGTCGGTGATATCGCTCCACCATTTGAAGGCGTGGATGAGGTAGGTGCAAACGTCAGTTTCCCTGCAGTTATAGATGGCAAACCCACCATCATGGTTTTCTGGGCAACCTGGTGCGCCTATTGCAAAGCCTTCATGCCATTTCTGGAAGATATCCAGAAAGACTATGGCACTGATAAAATCAATGTCGTTTTGATTAATCACAAAGAACGCGGCGCAGGCGATCCCGCTGCCTATACCAAGACGCTGAATTTCGAGCAAATTTCCGTAATGGAAGGAGACTCGATCGGCGACGCCTACAGTGTTGATTTCATTCCCGGCCTAATGATTGCCGGCGCGGACGGTCGCATGGCGTGGAAACGAAAGTCCACCGATCTGCCTGCAGGCCAAAAAGTAGGTGCGTTTTGTGATATGAAAGTTCGCGAACAACTCGATAAAATGCTGGCCGCGAATTGAACAACGCTTAACGGTGCTGTTCCTCACGCCGGATACTTGTTTGGCGAAATTCCATCGCGCGAAATGACTCTGTCAATTCGTCGCTAGTCCTTTATCCTGTCTGAATGCGAGCAAAGGCGTCAGATCGAATCGGCCAATCCCGGAAAAAGTCCAAAAAGTCAAAAAAGTCGAAAAGAAAAAAGCCCGGCAACAGGATAAAGCGCTTTGGACGTCGGCTTCTGATTGGCATCGGAATTTCAATTGCGATGAGCTGGCTTTTCGTACTGCCGTTTCGTTGGATCAATCCGCCGACCACTGCGTTTATGCTGCAAGACAACAGCGGCAGAATTCCTGTTCTTTACGAGTGGCTGGACTGGGTAGATCTAATCGGGTCAGCGCCACTTGCCGTCGTCGCGTCCGAAGATCAAAAGTTTGCCCACCACTTCGGCTTTGATCTGAAATCGATTCAAATATCAGTTA
Organism: Woeseia sp.; assembly: GCA_018701055.1. Taxonomy (GTDB): domain Bacteria; phylum Pseudomonadota; class Gammaproteobacteria; order Steroidobacterales; family Woeseiaceae; genus SZUA-117. The sequence goes on from JABIUH010000083.1 coordinate 1,838, forward strand.
AAGAATTCACACAAGGTGAGCCACTTCGCGGCGCATCAACTATTTCGCAACAAGTCGCGAAGAATTTGTATCTATGGTCCGGCAAAAACTTTTTGCGCAAAGGCATCGAAGCCTATTTCACGTTGCTAATTGAGGCGAGCTGGTCCAAAAGGCGTGTTCTCGAAATTTATCTGAACATCGCCGAATTCGGACCCGGCACTTACGGTATCGGCGCTGCAAGCAAATTTTATTTTGGTAAAACGCCCCAGGAATTGACCGACGCCGATGCAGCACTGTTAGCCGCGGTATTACCCAATCCGAATCGCTTGCGCGTTGATCGACCCAGCGAGTACGTGCGTGAACGGCAGCGCTGGATACTGCAACACGTGCGAAGATTGGATCGTGAGCGATGGATCAACCTCATCGATTGAGGCCTCACTTCGCTTGACCCAGTCTAGTGATGAAAATCCGTTCGTTAAGGATTGGGTAACTATGCAGCCGCCGGCCAAAGCCATGCGAACGATCCCGCAACCACCAAACCATAGATCAATGCATCCAACAGATACTTTGCGGTTGTCGACCATAAATGGCCGTACCAAATGCTGAACGGAATCACGCCCCAGCCGCATGCCAGAAATCCTGTCGTCGCAACAAAGCGGAAGATCACCATGTAATCGGTGCCTGGCTCCAATGCCAAGACGGCACAGTAGGCAATCAAGACGCTGCCAAAAAGGAAAAAGCCGATTTGCTGCAGCATCAACTTACCCATCGGCGGCATACCGGTCGGCAAGACCGTTAGAAACGCTACCGGCCCATTCTTGTATTTCTGTTGCATCGATTCATTTTTCATTTCGTTCATGTCGACGCAGTACGGCATGTTGTGCGAGCCCATGGTGGGCGAACCATTGCGAACCGCATCCATCACTTCATCTTCGTTCGATAGCGGTTGGTAGTCACTGTTGTGATATTTGATCACCATGTGGATAACACCACTGGCAATCCAGGCGAGAAATGTACCCAACAAAATGGGCGCCCAAAGGTGTAAGAGGCTTATGGACACAAGACTCTCCTTATAAGGATTTTTTGGATCGCGTCTGTATTACACCGTCAAGAATAGCAGATAGAATCGGGCTAGTTCTGTGCGTACAGGAATAGCAAAAGATCGTCCAGGAGTGGCTCCCAATTGTCCCAGTTGTGACCCTCCCGGACTTCTACGTACTCCGGATTATATCCTTTGTCTTTCAATACTTTATGAAATCGCCTGTTAGCCTCTGTGTTGTCATTCGGCTTACCCGTACTCAAAAAAATCTTGAGCGGTAACAACGGGGATTCCTCATAAGCGGGTAGAAGATCTGAAACTGGATGGTTTGCAGGCGACAGCATTCCTAAGCGCGAAAAAACGTTTGAGCCTTTTAAGCCAAAGCAGGCCGCGTTCGTCGCCCCAAACGACATTCCTATTACTCCGCGCGCTTCGCGATTGTCGGCGACGGGGTAATTACTCTCTATGGTAGGAATGAGCTCGTCAGCGTAAAAGTTTAGATAATCTGAATTGCACAGGAACTGAGCGTTGCGTCGATTTTTTTGCAGGTTGTCCGGATCTCGAGAATCGACGAAAACCACAACGATCGGATCAATTTCTCCCTCTTGAATAAGTCTGTCCAGCACAAGAGGCATGCGACCACGACTGAGATAGCTCGGCCCGTCCGTCACAAACATTACGGGCAACTTCGCTTGTGCATTGACGCTATCCGGTAGATAGACGCGATACTGCAGATCGTAGCCGAGCACGTCGCTGGAAATGCGGACATTATCTGACACATCGCCAGCTGCCGAGGCAGTACCGGCGAACAAAAGTAGTATGAAAATTCTGACCATGTATGTTTTGAGCACTACTGAAACGATTAGTTCACCAACGTTACACTGGAGATCGCAATCTGAAGCGATAAGGAAGCAATGCATCTTCTTCCGCATAATCAATTCCAATGCGAGGTCCCGCGATAATTTCGCGAGCGATTTCATCTGGCGCCCCGCTTTCGATCCAAATAGCGGGGCCGGTAAGTTCAAGCCCAGAATGCGTAGTCGTTATGCCGAGCGCTTGTGCAACCGTTCCAGGCCCTGCGAGTAATTTGGCATCAACCGCCGGTCGTTTTCGCCTTTCGAGCATGACATCGACACCCTCTAATGGATCACCCGCCCGAACCAGAACGGCATGCGGAGTCCCATCTATATTGGTGACGACGTTAAACAAATGGTGAATGCCGTAGCAAAGGTATACGTAGGCGACACCGCCCTCGGCAAACATTGGCTCGGTGCGTTTAGTACGCCGTTCACCATAAGCGTGACTGCCTTTGTCTGCCACACCCGCATAGGCCTCGGTTTCCGTAATGAGCACTTTCGTCAAACGATTATTTATGCGCGTACATAAATGCATGCCGAGGAGACCACGCGCAATTTCAACAACGTCGTCTCGCAGATAAAAGTCGCGAGACAGAATTTGACTGACATCATTCATCAGTCTTGCCACAACAATGTCTTCCGCAGGCTTTATGCGGCACAAAACCGCTCTGCGTCATATCACCAACCACTATGAACGTGACACTAGTCAATCAAGATTGGAGCCAGATTGAGCGCTGCAAGCGACACAATGATGATGCCGATAATATTCAGCACGATTCCAGCTTTCACCATTTGTGGAATACTGAGCTTGCCGGTCGAAAATACAATTGCATTTGGTGGCGTTGCCACGGGCAACATGAATGCGCA
>JABIUH010000082.1 GCA_018701055.1 Woeseia sp.
GATACCGGCGCACTTTTATGTGATCACCCGGCGTTATAGAGAAGCGATCGACCTTTATCAAAAGGCCGTTGATATCGAGCCAGATCACGCCGCTGCTCGTGAGGAACTTGGCGTTAATCTTTTGCGTGATAATCAAGTGAGTCGCGCACGGGAAAACCTCGAGGTGGCGTATGCGGCTGATCCATTTAGCCCCAAGGCAGTCAATACACTACGATTGCTCGACTCGTTTGAAGATTTTCGCCTGATAACCGACCCGACGGAACCCGAGCCGGGCGTTTTGCCGGTAATTTTTCGTCTACATCGTGACGAGGCGGCTGTGATATTTCCGTACGCAGTCGAATTGACGCGTGACAGCATTGAGGAATTCACCGAGAGATACGGATTCGAATTGCGGGAACCCGTTGTTATCGAAATGTATCCGGACCACGAAGATTTCGCCGTGCGGACCGCGGGCATGCCCGGTCTCGGTATTCTCGGTGCGACGTTCGGTTATGTCGTTGCAATGGACTCACCGTCAGGTCGCCCCCCCGAACAATTCCAGTGGGGAACAACCCTGTGGCATGAAATGGCTCATGTTTTTACGTTAGAGGCGACGGATCATTTAGTGCCGCGTTGGTTTAGCGAAGGCGTTTCCGTTTTCGAAGAGTGGCGTAGTGGACCGAATCCCGGTGTACGTATTCCCATGTCCGTCTACAACGCGATGGCAGACGATCGACTGTTGCCGATCGCTGATTTGGACGAAGGCTTTACTCGGCCCACTTACGACGAACAGGTTATTGTGTCTTACATGCAGGCCGGCCTCGTTTGTCAGTATATTGACCAAACCTATGGCACGGAAAAACTACGTGGATTGTTGACGGAGTTTAAAAACGGCGCGCAAACGGCTGCTGCGATCGAAACAGTGCTCGAATTATCACCCACCGTATTCGATGTCGAATTCGCGGACTTTGTCGCAGCAGAACACGGCGGAATTTTGGCAAGCCTGCCGGAATGGCAGAGCACGCAAGCGGAGATAGCCAAGCATCTTGGTGAAGAAGACTGGTCGTCCATTATCGACCTGGCGGAAGAACTGATTGATGTTCATCCGCGCTACGTCGAACCCGATAGTCCGTATCTTGCTCTGGCGAAGGCGGCAGAGGAAATGGGGGACCGCGATAAGGCGGTCACCGTACTTGAGCGATTCTGGCGGCAGGGAGGTTATGCGCCGGCTCCATTGAAACGCCTTGCTGGCTGGTTGCGTGAAATGGATCGGGGCGTTGATGCGGCTGATGTCTATACGACGGTCAATCTTGTTGATCCCCTGGATCAGGAGGCACATGCATCATTCGGCGAACTATTGCTCGAACAAAATCGCGCCAGCGAAGCACTTAGAGAATTTTCAGTCGCGCTTGCCCTGGACCCGCATGACAAAGCAAGTGCCTATTACAGAACAGCCAAAGCGCATTTCGCGCTGGGCAATAAAAACGAATCGCAAGGTCAGCTACTGCTGGCATTAGATGTCGCCCCCAACTATCGACCAGCCCAGCGGCTATTGCTGGAAGTGATGCGGGCTAACAAAGATAACTAATCGAACCGGTCAGTCAGAAGGAAGTGAAAAAGGCTATGGCAACAGAATCTGAAGAAATATTTGAGTCAGACGAAGTACGTGAGCTCGTCGGAAATTTTCAAAAGACGATCGCTGGTCTGCGTAGCGAAGTCAGCAAGGTTATTATTGGACAGGCAGATGTCGTCGAACATCTGCTGATAACCCTTTTGGTTGGTGGCCATTGCCTCATTACCGGCATGCCAGGCACGGCGAAGACGCTATTGGTCAGGACGTTGGCCGACGCACTTGGATTGAAGTTCAAGCGTATTCAATTTACGCCAGACTTGATGCCTACAGATGTAACCGGTACCGACATTATCGAAGAAGATAGCGTCACCGGTAAGCGCTCATGGACTTTTGTGGAAGGCCCAATTTTCACGCACGTTTTATTGGCGGATGAAATTAACAGGACCCCGCCAAAGACGCAGGCGGCTCTGTTGGAGGCCATGCAGGAGCGGTCTGTAACGGTCCGCGGCGAACATCATGAACTGGCGCCGCCGTTTCTCGTTTTGGCGACGCAGAACCCGATTGAACTCGAAGGGACCTACCCGCTTCCAGAAGCGCAACTCGATCGATTCTTGTTCAACGTATTGCTTGACTACTTAAGTGATGATGATGAGCTCGCAGTTGTAAATCGATTTACCACTCGGGTCGATTTGCCGGAAGTGACACCCGTGACCAGCGCAGAGGAAATTGTGAAGTTTCAATGGCTGACGCGGCAGGTGCCGGTGTCAGAAGAGGTTAATCGTTACGCTGTTAATCTGGTTCGGGCAACGCGACCCAGCGAAGATAATGCGCCAGATGTCGTCAAGCGCTATGTCAATTTCGGTGCGAGCGTGCGAGCGACGATGTTCATCAATCTCGCAGCGAAGGCAAACGCATTGCTTAACGGTCGCTATCACGTAACCAAAGAAGATGTGCGAAATCTCGCCTTGCCTGTATTGCGGCATCGCGTTATCTGTAACTACTTTGCCGAATCCGACAAGATGACGGTTGACGACGTCCTAAAAGAAATGATCGAGAAGGTCGGGATATAGGCTTTGTCCGTTACGCCGCCAAGTCGACGATCAAGCCGGGAGCTCTTGCGACCTGAGGTTCTCGCGAGCCTGAAGAATCTTGATCTTGTCGCGCGGGCAGTGGTTGAAGGCACGATGATCGGATTGCATCGGTCGCCGAAATTCGGTTTTAGTCAGGAATTTGCGGAGTATAAAGCTTACACGGAAGGGGACGATCCGCGTTTTATCGATTGGAATGTATTTGCCAGAACCGGGCGCACCTATATCAAACGATTTCAAGGCGATACGAATTCTCATCTAATGATTCTTATGGATGCCAGCGCGTCTATGGGTTTTGGCGGCCCGCATCTTACGAAACTTCGTTACGCACAATTTTTGGCGGCTAGCCTCGCGTTTCTCGCGACGCGCCAACACGATGCAGTGGGCTGCATGGTTTTTGATGAAGAGATTCGTGACTATCGAGCGCCTTCATCTCGTAGTGGAAAATTGCAGAGCATTTTACATTGTCTGGATGGCGCGGTTCCCGCGACAGGAACGAAATTCGACAAGCCATTTCAAAAGTTTCGTGAACAGATGACCCGTCGCGGACTGGTTGCCGTGATATCTGATTTTTATTGCGATATCGAAGAGCTGCTGCAAGGCGTACGTCCACTCGCGTGGCAGGGTCAGGACGTGGTGGTGTTTCAGGTGCTCGATACAGAGGAACTCGACCCGCAAATCTCGACCAACGTGTTATTGCAGGATGTCGAAACGGGGGAGGCGGTTGAGGTGGCGCCACAGTTCATGCGTGACGCTTATCCCGGACGTATCTGTGCCCACATTGATGATTTAAAAAGTGCCGCCGCTAGCATCGGTGCAGATCACGTATTGGTCAACACCAGTGACTCGCTTGATAGTGCGATACGCAACTACCTATTGTTTCGGCAAAGGCGAAAATAGTGGGTCTACTCGCGCCACTTTTTTTATTGGGTGTCCTGGCTGTCGCTTTGCCATTTTGGTTGCATCGTTTGCAGACGCAAAGTTCGGAACGAAAATCTTTCAGTTCGACGATGTTGATGGAGACTGCGAGCGAGCAAGTTCACGTGCGACGGAAATTGAAATACCTGTTGTTGCTCGCACTACGCATTGCCCTGTTGGCACTATTGGCATTTGCTTTCGCCAAACCCTTCTTGACTATGCCGCCCGACGCGGTTGTCGCGACGGATGAGGGGTCCCGCATTATTTTGGTGGACACGTCTGCCTCCATGGGTCGGGCTGGCGTATTTTCACAGGCAAGAGTGGAAGCCAAACGGGCTATCGATGACGCCCCAGCAGATGCGCTGTTGCAGCTAGTCGAAATTGACAGCGCGCTGCACCTGCTCGGTGAACTGACAATCGATAAGTCGAGTTTGCGTGCCGGCGTAGACAGTCTTTCCGTCACGGCTTTGCATGCAGACTACGGCGAAACGATGATTGCGATCGATCGACTCGCTGCAACTTTGCCAAAACCTGTACAGATCCATTTTGTGAGCGATTATCAGACCAGCGCTATGCCTGTGCGTTTTTCCGATCTCGTCCCAGCTAGTGCTACAAAATTCGTGCCGCACGTCGTCGGTACTGGGGCGCCTTTTAATTGGTCGATCGGTTATGTGCGAGAAACTTCAGAGGGCATCGGTGTAGGTTTCAACGGTGTTGGTGATCACGAACGGGTTGCTGACATTGATGTAATACTTAACGGTAGCGTGCATGCAACGCAGAGTCTTAGCCAGGCCGGAACCCTATCTGTGCATTTTGATGTGCCGGAATATGAAGCTGGTGAAAACCGTGTTGAAATCCGCCTGTCGGCTGATGATGATTTGCAGGGTGACAATCATTGGTACCACGTCGTCGACAATGATCCACCGGCAGCGATTCCTGTTATCACGCTGAATGCTGGCGGCTTGCCGCTCACCTATTTGTCGGCAGCGTTGGAATCCACCGGTAACTACACAGTGTTGCCACTGATTGCCGGCGAACTGGATACGCGGGTGCTGTCACGCTATTCGTGGCTCATTATTGATGATATTGGCTTGGTCGATGCTCAATTGGAACTGGCATTGACCGATTATCTCCAGGGTGGCGGCAATATTCTGGCGTTTGCAGGTGAGCGGGCAAGCGCCCTCGAGTCACTGCCATTGACCGCTCATCGACATACTGCAAACAGCGTTCGTACGAGTACCGATGAGTTTCTTAGCATGGGGCAGATCGATTTGCGCCACCCGGCATTGGCTCAGACGGAGGGTTGGCAAAGCGTTAATGTTACACGCAGCCTGCCGATCGAAGAGCAGGGCGGTGATGATGTGCTAATTCGGCTGGAGAACAACGAAGCATTCTTGCTCGAACGAAGTATGGGCGTTGGCCGGATCATGTTGCTAATGGGGAATCTTGATAACCGTTGGAATGATCTGCCAATCCGGCCCGTATTTGTTAGTTTCATGATCGAGGTCGCACGATATTTATCGGGCATCAACGAAATTTCGAAAACGTATACGGCGGGCACCACATTGCCCTTGTCACTGACGGGGAACACGTCTGGACAAGTGGTCGATCCCGACGGAAATACGATTCTTTCGCTGGCGGATACGACGCGCGAGCAGCAAATTCAATTGCGACAGATTGGCTTTTACGAAGTGTTTACACCGCAAGGACAAACCGTGGTGGCCGCCAATGTTGATCCGCTGGAATCAGATTTAAGATCGTTGTCACAAGATGTTCTCGAGCGTTGGCAAGATTCGGTGCGAGGACAGGTGGTGGTTGATAACATTTCGTTCAGCACCGATGACACGCGCGCCGTCGAGCTGTGGCACTGGCTGTTGCTGCTACTCGCCATTACGGTGATTGGCGAATCGATTGTTGGGAATTCTTACCTAAGCCCGCGGCGGAGCTAAACCATGGTTTGCAGTAGAGTGATTCTGTGATGTCTTGTCCTGTCAGTATGTTGTCGGATAATTTCAAGTTAGGTAATGCCGAACTTGAATCGATTTATGCGACTGCCAGGGCAGATGACCCGGTCTCATATTTGCCCGATATAGATTTTTGGGCTGTAACCCGGTTTGCAGACGTCAAATCTATCCTGAAAGACACCGACACATTCTCGTGCGAAATCGCAATGGACCCCATTGTGCCTTTCTCCGCTGAAATGGTCAGATGTCTTCAGGAGGGCAATTTCGCAGGTAAGTCTAATCTCGTCGCGAATCCCGAACCCAGTCACGATAGGGTGCGTCGAATTGCCCAGCGCGGTTTCTTTCCCAAAGCGATGGTTGTGCTCGAACCACGAATACGAAAATTGGTCGTCGATACTATCGTCGAGTTTTCCAACGAACCCAGTGTCGATTTGGTCGAGGTCATGTTGTACGAACTACCGGCCAAAGTCGTATTTATGCTGCTAGGAATTCCAGACGAAGCAGTAAAGAACGTCAAGCGCTGGTCGGACAATCGTCTGCTGCTTATATTCGGCAAGCTCACCAAGGAACAGCAGCTTGCTGCAGCGCACGAGCTAGTAGACTTTTGGCAATACTGCGTCGAACACGTGGAACACAAAGAAAAGAATCCCGGATCCGATCTGCCGAGTGACATGCTTGCTGCACGCAATGGCGACGATAGTGTTCTTTCAAAAATGGATATCGCGCTGACGGTATTTGGGCTGCTTTTGGCCGGCCACGAGACAACCAGCAACATGTCGGCCAACGCGGTCCTTGCGTTGCTTGAAAATGAAGGTCGGTGGCAACAGCTCAACCGCGAACCCGGTTTAATTCCCAATGCGGTGGAAGAATTGATTCGTTATCGCCCATCGGTTGTTGCGTGGCGGCGAAAAACGCTAATGCCGGTTGAGATATCCGGCGTTAAAGTGCCAGCAGATGCCCGCCTGCTTCTTTTTCTCGCCTCAGCGAATCGGGATGCAGAAGTATTCGACGAACCGACCGTGCTTAATCTTGAACGTAAGAACGCTCGTTCACATGTGAGCTTTGGGTATGGTGCGCATTTCTGTCTTGGGGCGCCGCTGGCAAGGTTGGAACTGCAAGTAATCCTTGAAGAACTGACGCAACGACTGCCCGACCTACGTTTGGCTGCGTCGCAGCAGTTTAGCTTCGTTGAAACGGTGCAATTTCGTGGGCCTAAAGCACTTCAGGTCGAATTGTAGTGTGCCACTATACTAATAGCGTAACGGTTTGAACCCCTGCACGATTCTGCGATCATAAGATTAATCGGTAGTGGCGTGAATCCAGGCCAAGTTGGTGCGCGCAAAATGGAGCACGAATGAGTTCGACCAACGAATTTGAGCAGTATCTAAGCGGGTTTAGGCTTCGCTTGCGACAGCTCGTTCGGGCTCGCGTTAGTGCTTTGCTATTGATTGCCGCCTTACTCATTACCCTCGTTATCGTCGCCATCGCTATTCGTCAGGGATTTCCCGACGCTGTAATCATCGCAGGTCGTTTGCTGCTCCTGGGTGTGTTTGGTGCGATCGGCTGGTGGTATCTGGTTCTACCGTCACGAAAGGCTGAGTCTGATGGTGTGCTTGATCTTGAGCGGCGTGCACCGGACTTTGATGGCCGCATCCAAACCTGGAAGGAGATGGATCCGAGCAAGAATCCGATGGCAGATCTATTGGCCGAAGATTCGCTAAAAATCGCCAGGGACAATCCTCCGGAACGCGCGATACCACGGAAAGAATTTTCACTAACATTTTTCGGTGCCTCCATCGCTGCCGTTGCTCTGTTGTTCTTTGTTATCGCAGGGCCCGGAAATTATGCCTACGGCGTTCGTCATCTGTGGTTCGGCTGGGCTTTTTCAGATTTATTGCCCTCGCAGAACATCAAAGTCTCTCCCGGTGACGATGGCATACGTAAGGGTGGGCCCATCAGCGTTCGCGCCGTTATGGAGGGCTTCGAACCTGGACAGGCATGGGTGCACGCGCGATTTGGAGTAGCGGAATGGCAAGAGGTCGAAATGTCAGACCTCGACGAGTCCTTCGGTTTTACTTTTTTCTCAGTGCGAGAACCGCTGGAATACTACGTCTCTGCTGCCAATGTTCGTAGTCCAACTTACCGTGTCAATGTAGTCGATCTGCCGATAATCGAAAATATGACGGTCACCTATCAGTTCCCGGACTGGACCGACCGCGAGGATCTGACCGACGATCCCGGCGGCGATATTCGGGCAATTGCTGAAACTGAAATTACTATTCACCTGGCGGCGAATCGACCCATGACTGCGGGAGACCTCGTCGTCGATGATCGCGAGGTTGAGTTAACGGTAGACGGGAACACAGCAACGGCGTCTTTTAGCATTTCGCAAGATGGTCAATATTTTGTCGCGGCCAACGTCGGCGGCGAGCAGATTCGTCTCACGGATGATTACTTCATTAAGCTATTGGACGATGAATTACCCAAAATCGAGTTTGTGCGACCGGGTCGTGATTGGAGTGCGAGCAGCATCGAAGAAGTCACCACGAGAATTTCTGCAACTGACGACTATCAACTAGAATCATTAGAATTACGTTATTCCATCAATGGCAGTGATTGGTTGTCTGTTCCTTTGTCCGTTGATGCCGACGTGGCAGAAATCGACCACGTATTTTATTTGGAATCACTGACTGAAGACACGACGACAGAGTCACTCGTCCCCGGCGACTTGATTTCCTACTACGCAGTTGCCTCGGATCGAGAAAACTCCGCCCGCACCGATATCTTTTTTATCGATGTGCAGCCATTTGATCGACGTTATTCGCAGTCGCAACAATCCGGTGGCGGTGGTCAACAGGGTGGTCAACAACAGGATGAGATTTCGCAACGGCAACGCGAAATTATTGTTTCAACCTGGAATCTCATTCGCGAAGAACAAGAGAATCGTCGTAATGATCCCGCTTATCTTTCTGACAACGCAGCACTGCTATCAAGAGTGCAAGCGACATTGCGTGGTCAGGTGGAGACGTTGGCGCAGCGCACAGAGGCGCGCCAACTGACCGCGTCAGTGGAAGAAATAGCGTTGTTTGTTGAAAATCTTCGAAAAGCCGGTGAGGCGATGGTGCCGGCTTCGGAACGTCTAAGTGAAATTGAGTTTGAGCAAGCGATATTGCCAGAGCAGGAAGCATTGCAGCATTTACTGGCGGCGGAAGCGGTCTTCACAGATATCAATGTTGCGCGTCAGACCGACAACAACGGCGGTGGTGGAGGGCAAGCGGGGCGCGATTTAACGGAGATGTTCGAACTCGAGATGGATCTTGAAAAAAATCAGTATGAAACCGGTAGTCGTGCCTCACCAGAAGCGCCGCAGCAAGCGCTTGAGGAGGCTGTTGATGAGCTCGAAGAGCTGGCCCGCCGGCAGGAACAGCTCGCCAAAAATATGGAGCGGTCGCAGACGCCTGCGCCGGCAGAGCGCTGGCAACAGGAAATGCTGCGCCGTGATGTTGAAGAACTTCAGGATCGGCTGGAGCGGATGCAGGAGCAGAGCGCCGCGAACCAATCTGCTAGTCAAAGTCAGCAGCAAGGATCACAAGGTCAATCTGCACAGCCCGGGCCGGAAGGTGAATCGGGCGAAGACGGCGGGGAACAAGGTCAACCGGAATTAAGCGAATTGCGGCGGCGCCTGGAAAGCGCCGTTCGTGCAATGAACGATGCCGATGAGGCGATGCGCAATGGTGCCGATCGGAATGATATGCAACGCGCTGCCGATGAGGCGCAGCGTCAATTGGAGGGCGCTCGAAACAGCGCTAACGAGCAAGCCCAGCGTGCGCTCCAGGCGTCCATCGAGGATCTCGCTGAGCGCGCTGATGAGGCCTACGAGACTCAGGCGGCTATGGAGGCGCAATTACAAGAAGCTATTCGCGACATTAGCGTTGGCGGCAATGAATTCAATCGACTCGATAGCGGTATGACGATCGATGAAGAGTACGAAATGGCGGCAGAAAAGAGGCGTCTACAAGCGGACGTTCAGGCGCTCGAGCAGGATGCTCGTAATGCCGCAAACCAAATTGCCGATGACCAACCAGGCGCTGCCGAGGAACTTCGCAAGGCCATTGAGAAACTCCGGGAGATGGAGATTGCGGTTCGAATTGCAGTGGCTGCCGCGTACATCGAACAGGGCGAGGCCGTTTATGTCATTGGCAGTGAAAGCGCCGTAACCGAGGCGTTGCGCGAGTTGCGTCAGGATATTGGGCGAGCGCAATCAATGCTTTCGGCTGGCAGCCCAGGCGCGGGCGAACCACAACGCGATAATTTATCCGAGACATTGGCCAACACGCAGCAACTCAGGCGCGAGTTGCAAGAGCTGGCGCGTGGCAATGCCGGATCAGGCGGCAATGGTGCAGTGACAGATCGTGGTCGCGATGATCTACAAAGCTCGACCGGCGTCGAGGTTGATGACTTAACAGTGACTCGCGAATTTGATGATCAGGCGGATAACATATCGCAGGAAGTCATTGGCCTTTTTAGAACGCTTCGTTCGCGGGGTGTGGCTGTTCAGGACATCGATGAATTGCGTCGCTTGGCGGCCGATATTCGTGCTTCGGATTTTAGCGGCAACCCTGCCTTACTTGAAGAAGAGGTGCGACGTGCATTGGCTGCCGCCGAGCAACTGGAGATGGCGCTATCGAAAACTGCACGGCAGGGAGACAGTGCAGTGCGCACCAGCATCGCCGATGAAATACCCAATCAACACAAAGAAGTTGTGGCTGATTACTTTCGTCGCCTGGGCGAAACTAACGACACATCGGATCAGTAGAGCCGGTGATCAGTAGCCGCGTCGTTGGTCAGCTGCGCGTAAATAGATTGCGAACAATGTGGCCAGCAATTTCTGGGTTCTCGCGCAACCTGCGTACCGAATAGGCAAACCAACGTTCGCCGAACGGGACATAGACTCGTAGGGGGTGTCCTGCCGCGACCAATCGGCCGCGTAAGCTCTCAGCTACGCCCAACAACATTTGAAACTCATAGCGTGTTTGATTGATTTTCTTGCTATTGATGTACTCGACCGCAAATTCGACAAGCGCCGGGTCATGTGTGGCGATCCCAACTTTTTGGACGCCGCCGGCAAGCAACTGCTCCAGAAGCTCGCAATAGGACCGCCGTATTTGGCCAGCGTCGTTGAAAGCAACGATTTCCGGCTCGAGATATATTCCTTTGCACAATCGAATATACGTCGGGCCCGAATCCAATAGATTTTTGATGTCGTCTGTACTTCGACGCAGGCACGATTGAATGACAGTGCCGACATTCGAATACTCCTCCCGAAGTCGCCTATAGATATCCAGCGTTGCATCTGTCACCGACGAATCCTCCATGTCGATGCGAACAAAACTGCCGTGTTCATTCGCTGCGGCAACCAATGCCCGCGTTGCCGCGAAACAGAGTTCGGCATCCTGACGTAAACCCAGGTCAGACAATTTGACTGAGATGTTGCAGTCGAGGCTGTTGCGTTCAATGCCCTCGATTGCCGCAAGATAAATATCGCGCGCCGTTTCAGCCTCATCGCGAGTACGACTGTCTTCACCAAGTACGTCGACGGTCGCGCTGCAGCCTGCCGCGTTTAGGTCGTTAACAGCCGAATAGGCACTGTCGAGGTCGGTCCCGGCGATGTAGCGTCGCGACAGCGGCCAGACCAGCGATTTCGGCAGGTACGGAATCGGTGCAACGAGTAGACGATTGAAAAGGTTGACTGACACGATTAGCCTGATTGATTATGGTTGATTGAGCAATTCTGCCCGAAATGACGTGGCGTGTGTTAGTTCAGATCCGACTCCTGAAATTGCTCTGTATCAATTTCGGCCTGTGTCTTGGGGACGTAGCGGGGTCCCGATATCGTATCTTTATTAATCAACGCGTTTGCAGCCGCCACAGCGTCATCGTCAAGGCGGACATTCAATGCGGCAAAATTTTCCTGGAGGTGGCTTATATTTGTGGTTCCAGGAATCGGTATGACGTGGTCATTGGAATGCAGTAGCCAGGCCAGCGCGAACTGACCCATCGTGCAGCCTGCCTCTTTCGCCAGTGCTTCGAATTCGTCCAGCAACAGGAGGTTCGCAGGGTAGTTGTCTGGAGAGAAGCGCGGCATGTTCCGTCGCAGGTCTTTCGCTTCCAATAACGAGGCATCGCGTAAAAGACCGGTGAGGTAGCCGCGCGCCAATGGTGAAAACGGTATGAATGCTGCGCCCAATTCGCGACAGGCATCGAGGACAGCGATTTCAGGTTCACGCGTCCACAATGAATACTCCGACTGAACCGCCGCGATGGGGTGGACATCGTGGGCTTTCCTGAGCGTCACCGCGGAGACTTCTGAGAGTCCAATCGAGCGTATCTTGCCGGTGTCGACCAATCTCGAGAGTGCACCGACACAATCCTCAATGGGCGTTACTTTGTCCCATCGATGCAAATAAAGGAGATCAATGACGTCAGTACCTAAGGTTCGCAAACTGTCTTCGCAGGTTTTTCGCAAAGTTTTTGGGTCGTTACTAAGTTCTCGTTTGCCGTCGACTCCGCGTAGTCCACATTTGCTCGCCAGAAAATATTCGTTGCGACGATGACCGATGGCCGTGCGTATCAGTGTTTCGTTCTGACCAAAGCCGTACAGCGCCGCGGTGTCGATCATTGAGTAGCCAACGTCCAACGCTTCATTGAGCAGGCGAACGCTGTGCGCCTCCTCGGGCGGGGTTCCGTACGCATACGATAGGCTCATTGCCCCGAGACTGATGCCCGATACTTCGATA
>JABIUH010000080.1 GCA_018701055.1 Woeseia sp.
GATCCACAGTGAGTTGATTTCAATGGTTCTCATGCAGCGTGCAGATTAACGCCTTTCAAGAGGAATGTGGTGAGTTCCTGCGGATCATTCACGATGACATCTGCTAACCATGATTCCGGATTATCATCGGCGGTCACATATCCGTAGCGGGCAGCGACGGTAAACATGCCAGCCGCCCGCCCGGCGTCGATATCGCGAATTGAATCGCCGACATAGACCGTTCTTTCGGGTGCAACGCCGGTTTGGTCGCAGGCGAGAAACATGGGTGCCGGATCCGGTTTCCGCTGTGGAATTGTATCGCCACTGATCGCGCACGCTGCTCGTGAGCTGAGTGCCAGGGCGTCCAGAAGCGGCGCCGTCATTCGGGCAGGTTTGTTAGTCACAATTCCCCATGGAATTTTCGCGTCCTCAAGCTTCTGCAAGAGATCAGCAAGGGCCGGAAAGAGCGTGGAGTGAACGCAAACGGCAGCAGCGTAGCGATTGAGATAGTCGCATCGGAGTTGCTCGTGCTCTTCGGACGACACATCAGGAAAACCCAGATAAATGAGCCCGGCAGAGCCGTTGGAGACATTGGATCGTGCGAGCTCGTAGTCGATGGGGCTGCGCCCCGCGTCTTGCAGCTGAGCATTCAAGATGGCGACCATGTCGAGCGCGGTATCAATGAGCGTTCCGTCCAGGTCGAACAGTACGGCGTCAAATTGTCGGGAATTCGTCATTTCAATCCAGAGCGGGGCGATGAAAGTGCAGCATGTAATTCACATCCACGTTTTCGCCCAAAGAGTAGTCACGTGTGAGTGGGTTGTAGTGCAGGCCAATGCTACCTTGTAGTAAAAGTCCTGCGCTACGTGCCCAGTCGTTCAATTCTGAGGGGCGAATAAACTTTTCATACTCATGTGTGCCGGCTGGCAATAGCTTCAACAGGTATTCCGCGCCGATGATCGCAAATAGAAATGCCTTCGGATTACGGTTGATAGTCGAAAAGAAAACGTGACCGCCTGGTTTCACCAATTGTGTACAAGCGTGGACAACGGTGGCGGGCGAGGGCACGTGTTCGAGCATTTCCAAACAAGTCACAACATCAAACGTGCCGGGCCTGGCTTCCGCGAGTTCCTCTGCCGTCGAGCGCTGGTAGTCGACGTCCGTCCCTGATTCTGCCTGATGTAATTGAGCGATGGCGAGCGGTTTTTCGGCCATATCGATAGCGGTGACATGAGCGCCAATTTTCGACATGGACTCGGCCAGAATTCCCCCGCCACAACCAACGTCCAGCACATCTTGGTCGTTCAAAGTCGCTCGTTGACGTATATAGTCGAGGCGCAGCGGATTTATTTCATGTAACGGTCGAAAGTCACCGTTTGGATCCCACCAGCGCGCCGCCAATGCATCGAATTTGGCGATCTCTTCTGCATCTACATTTTGTTCTAAGACAGTCATAATTCTGCTCAGCTCAGTTGGCCGTTAATTTGTTGTCTCCACTCAGCGCTCCGCCGCAAAATGTCGGCCTGATCTATTTGCGCCAAAGCGCCGTTCTCGACCTGGTGTCGCCCGGCAATCCAAACGTCGCTGATCTGTTGTGGATGTATGGCGTAAACGACCTGAGACAATGGATCATAAACTGGTTGGCTATTTATGTGCATCAAATCGATACACGCCAGATCTGCCCACTTTCCACTTTCGATGGAGCCAATCTGCTCCTCCAGGCCAAGTGTTCGGGCACCTGTGAGCGTTGCCATACGCAACGCAGTCGCTGCCGGAAGTGCTGTAGCGTCCTCCGATTCAGCCTTCGCCAGTAACGCTGCGGTGCGCATTTCACCTGGCATGCTCAATAAATTATTGCTTGCCGCGCCATCAGTACCTAGGCCAACAGGGATTTCTGCGGAATGTATCGCGGTGATTCGAGCGATCCCGTCGGCAAGTTTTAAATTCGAATTGGGACAATGCGCAACGCTAACGCCAGTGTCCGCAAATAGCCTAATTTCGTCGTCGGTCAGATGGACGGCGTGAACGGCCAGCAGCGACGAATTAATAAGCCCCAGTCTTTTTAATCGTTCGATCGGTCGCTCGCCCGTAGCGGCCAGCGCGTCTTCTACCTCTTGAGCCGACTCGTGCAGATGTATTTGAATGCGCTTATCCAATTGATCCGCAAGTATCCGTAATTCGCCAAATGTCTCGTCTGAGACTGTGGCGGTCGAATGTGGCGCGAACGCGCTCGATATCAATGTATGCTCTGCATATCGATCGTGAACCAGCTCAGCACCTTTGTTTAGGCACTCGGTAGCGTTATCCGCCCATGGTGTGGGGAATTCCAGCACGGGCGTCGCGACTACTGCGCGCATGTACATGTCCTCCGCGGTCTCAGCGACAATTTCCGGAAAGAAATATTGGTCGCTAAAACAGGTGCACCCGGATAGCAGCATCTCGGCGATCGCCAGTCGCGTTCCATCACGAACGAATTCGGTCCCCACCCACCGATTTTCAATCGGCCAAATCGCATCCTTGAGCCACTGTTCGAGCGGAAGATCGTCTGCGATGCCTCGCAACAAGGTCATTGCCGCATGTGTGTGGGTATTGACCAGGCCTGGAATCAGAACGTGATCAGGCCGATCAACGAGGACGCCGGGCGCATATTTCTTGCGCGCTTCGCCGGTCGGGAGTAGTTCGACAATTTTACCGTCAGTCACCGCCACGCCATGGTCTGGCAAGACCAGGTCATGTGGCTCGACGGGTATGCACCAGCCGGCCAGAATCAGGGTGTCGCAGTGTTGCATTATGTCCGCTTTTATAGGGGTTTCGGGGGGCCAGTATAGCGGCCGAATTGCAGCCGTCCACAGTTGCTAATATTTGGCCGAAAACGCTGCTGCAATGCGGTTTCCTGTGGTATTATTGGCGCCTTGATTCACGACGTTTTTACGCGCGATTCATGCCTCGAAAAAATCAGGAAATAATTCCAAAAAGCACTCAAATATTTGCCATCGTCTCTTCTCCGCTCAATGCTCGGAAAGACGTCGGCGTGGTGATGTTTTATGTCTGAAGTCGGTCAGGAAATTCTGTCTGTAAGTCTCGAAGATGAGATGCAACAGTCATACCTGGATTACGCAATGAGTGTAATCGTTGGGCGTGCGCTTCCAGACGTGAGAGATGGCCTGAAGCCAGTGCATCGGCGTGTTCTGTATGCGATGCGGGTACTCAGTAACGACTACAATAAGCCTTATAAGAAGTCTGCGCGCGTCGTCGGCGACGTCATTGGTAAGTACCACCCGCACGGCGATTCTGCGGTCTACGACACGATTGTTCGCATGGCTCAACCCTTCTCTATGCGCTATATGCTGGTAGACGGGC
>JABIUH010000079.1 GCA_018701055.1 Woeseia sp.
ATTGTCAGTCTAAGGACCAACTTCCCTTCCAGCGTTGGATCCATACGTAAGGCACGATTGTAAAGCGCGAAAATCGCGCCCTTATTCTTGTCAAACACCAATTCTATTTCTTCGCGACTTCTTGACGCTTTACCACTCGAACCCGTGCGACGTGCGCCGCCTGCTGACTGCCCTACGGAAGACACAGGGCTAGAAACGGCGGTCGTATTACGGCCTGCAAGACCGGAGCCACCTGTGTTGCGACTCATGCTTGCGGTATTAATACCGCCACTGGCAGTACCCACCTTGGACGTAATCATCGATCGTTCGTTACGTTCGGCCTCACCCACAGAGGCTGTTAAAGAACCATTATCTGCAACAGTTTCCAAAACATCACTATCGGCCAAAGCCGCTAGGTCTTCCGTAAACGGCAACAATGCTGCCTGTGCTTGTTCTCTCGCCACAGCTTGTAAATCAATTTCCGGCTCTGGAATGGGTTCCGGCTCAGGCTCCGGTGGCGTTTCTTCCACGACCTGCTCTGGCTCAGGCTCGACAAGCGGGTCAGGCTCCGGCTCCACGGGTTTTGGTGGTGGCGGCGGCGGTCGTTGTTCGAGCAACAATTTCGCGATGCGCGGCGAAATCTCTTCTATTTCATTCGGGTCTTTTTCAGGGGTTGGAATCCACGGCCACAAAATACTTAGGACAAAAGTAATTCCCATGACAATACCAAGCAGACGGCGGTACTTCTTTTCCTGGCCATCATGGCTGGACCAAGGCAAGTTGTATTCTCTGTAATGAGGAATATCCAAACGTCTAGCTCCTAAATCCTTTTGACCGTTCCGCAAGGCCGCCTAAAGCGACGATCTCAGGTCATCAACTTCGTTGAGTTTTTCCGAACTCTTCTGCAATACCGCCAACGAAATTTGTCCGTAATCTGACTGCGTACAAGTCGCCATGACTTTTTTCAGCAATCGGTAAGGAATATCTTTGTCCGCCATAATGGTGACTTCACGACTCTCTATGTCCTGTTGCGCCTCGCGGCGCAAAACACGGTCATTTTGCGACAGCAGTGCCTGGCGAAGCTCCGGAATATCGTTGCCAACGAGCGCCAACACATCTTTAACTTTCGCGACAGGCGTACCCTGTACGATGATGTCTTCGTCGCCTATAACAATGACAACGGTTTCCTTCGCTTTTTCTTCTGCGATCGACTCCGGCAGCTGCACATCTTTTGTATTCGGCAACACCTCAACATCAGATGAATTCACCAGTAGGAAAAACACAAGAATCGTAAAAATATCCATCAACGAAACAAGATTAAGGGGCGCGCCCTTGCCTCGTTTATGATGACGTTCCATTCGTTTTGCGCGTCGCGACTTGACCATCGCTACACTCCACCCAGAATCGGCGCATCGCCGATTGAAATATCCGGAAAAAGATCCTTACGAATAACGCCTTCTTCCTCGACGAATTCTGCAACACGGACTCGGTCCATTACCTGCACCAACGTATCGTAGGGAATATCAGGCTCAAGCAAAATTGAAACATCTGTTTTATCTGGATAACTCTCTTTAATTTCTGACAACTTCTTGCTCAATGCTTCGTAGTCGTAGCCGCTATCTGCATTCGGATAAACACCTAACGCACCGAGATTCCGATCACCCACCTCGATTAGCGTTTCTCTGACGGTAACCTCCAATTGGAATGTCAATTCCTGCGGATCCGCGGGCTCGGTTGAGGAGCCTGGCAAGTGCAACTCCAAAATTGCCAGTCGCGAGAACACTGCGGTAATCAGCAGGAACGGAACCAGAATGACCATCAGGTTCATGAATGCCGTGATATTGAGTTCAGCCGTCTCAGCGTTTTGCCGACGACCTCCCCTGCGGCTTCGGATCATCGTTACGCTCCGGCAAGCTTCAGCTGACGCTCAGTCACTGCATTCAGAAACTTGACGCTTGCCATTTCCAGACTATCGACAATTTGATTGGTTTTCGTCTGTAATAATGCGTGTACCAGCAGCAAAGGAATCGCGCACATCAAACCAAATGCGGTCGTGTTCATCGCAACGGAAATACTGGCAGATAGTAGATCAGCCTTGTCCGCAGGATTCGCATTCGATACCGCGGTAAAAGCAGAAATTAGTCCAATAATCGTGCCGAGAAGACCGAGTAGCGTTGCGATGTTGGCAAGTGTCGCCAAATAATGCGTGCGCTTTTCAAGTCGCGGCAGTACTTCCATCAAACTCTCTTCCATCGCCTTTTCAATATCGTCGCGTCGGGTAGCCGACTTCACGCGATAAAGCCCGTAGGTCAGGATCGATCCAATCGCAGCTTTCGATTTGCCTGTTACTGCGGCAGCTTCCTGAAAATTTCCGGCCTTTAAATACGGCACGATTTTCTTCCACAGCGCGCGGTTAGATGCACCCGACATCGTTAAATACGTCCATCGCTCGATGGCAATTGCTGCACCCAACGCGAACACGAACAGGATTGGATACATAAACGCACCGCCTTCCTGGAAAAAACCGACAATGCCACCTAAAAAATCCATTTGATTTCTCCTCTTTCAATCAAATTTTCGTTCATTCGAATTAGTCTTCTTCCTCACCGTACAGGTCATTGTAGTAGTCAACCTGACGTATGAATTCTGATCTATCTATTGGCGCTAATACTTCATTAAACAATATATTGACGGGTCTACCCATTAACTCACCCGGGTCAGACTTCTTCCAGGGTACGATATAAAGCACTTTTGGTAGCTCTTGGTTACCCGTGATCTCGGTTCGCCCAAGATCAATTTCGTCCATCACACCGTTTGAATTTTCGCGCCGCCTAACATCCTGTGCCAATATTTCTGTTGATACAGCGGGTTCAATCTCGTCGCGTTCGGCTGCCGTGGCCTCCGCTAACGCATCCGCGGATACTGCCGGCCCTAATACGTCAATTTCAGCTGCCATTTCGGCTTCAGTCGATTCCTGCGCCTGAGCATTGACCGAGCCCAAAACCAGGATCACAACCACCCACACCAATAATCTCGCCAGAATCAATTGCATGCCCGCTACTCCGTCACACTTGCGGTTCTTTGTGCAGCACTAATGCGGCGCTTCAGATCCGTAATCCATCGGTTAACCTGCGCGTCCTCTCCCATGAGCACCTGATAACGCTCGTAGTGCTGCACCGCTGTCTCCAGTCGTTGCAGATAGAGGTCGTTCAGAATGCCCAGATTGTAATGCGCCAATGCGTAGTTAGGATCGGCCTCAACTGCCTTCATATACGCCGTTTCGGCCTCATGAAACTTGCCCTGGCGGCGCAGCAACATACCCAACTGATTTAAGGCCACTGGATGAAGCGGATCGATAATAAGCGCATCGGTGAGGCTGTTCTCAGCCGCCTGAAAGTCATCGCGACCAGAAAATATAATGGCCAGATTGACATGCGCACCCGGATAATTTGGATACTGCAGCAGAAACTCCTGAAAACGTAACTCTGCATCGATGGTGTCGCCGGCCGCCATAGCGGCAACTGCTTGCTCATACATGGTCTGAAAAGCAGGCGGTACTACGCGTGTTTCAACTGCCACACCGTTTTCATCGACAGTCACGTCGTTAGATTTCTGCGTTCTGGCTGTTTCCGGACCGGATGCACACCCTATCAAGGCCAGCATGGCAAATAGTGGCAACGCAACTAACCATCGACGACCGCTTTGCGAGTTATTAGAAAATGGTTGTGACGACATCTTCACTCATCTCCACTTTTGCGTAGCGGCCCGGCATCAAACTCGCCAGTTCCGCGAAACTTTTCACCACCCATGCGTCCCAAACACCATCGGACGCTCGCTCCGTATTCGTTACGAAGAGGTCGATAGCTTTCTCTTCGAATGGGAATGTTTGTTCTTCGAGCAACAAATCGTATTGCTCAAGCGCCAGCTCATCTAGCCCTGCCGGTCGCTCGGACGCCATCAAGTCGCTGCTGAATTGCTGATAGACCTCGCCCAGCCGAAAAGTTGCGGCAGTGGTAACTTCCGCTACACCATAAGCCGCCGCGTCACCGTAGACTTTAAGTACGTCCTCCATGAGCGACTTTTTGAGCTTCATACTCTCAGCCAATGGTTGCGTGATTTTCATAACCATGAAGCTGCGTCGTACGGGTTCCGCAAGTTCCAAAGAAGCCGTCGCAGCAAGGAACTTCGTTCGATCCGTCCGTTGCGCACCGGCGGTGGCATCAACGTAAACGAGGTCACGAAGAATCTGCCCACGTTCGTTGCCGCTGTTATTCGCCTCTGCAATTTGCAACAAGCGAAAACGCGCTTCGATCGATTCTGAAATGGGATCGGGATAACGCGCAATGATGTCCTGAAGCACCTGTTTTTCTCTAGTAACTGCTGCACTTTCTTTGTATAGATCCGACGCTTTCCACAACGCCTCACGACGGACGTCTTCCGAAGAGCCCGATGCATGCGCAATGCGGACAAACTCACCCGCCGCTTCCGCTCCGCGACCCAATTCGAGATACGTCACCGCAAGTTTTTGCGTCACGTCTTCGGCCAACTCACTTTCGGGATAGTCGCGACGAAAATCCTCGAGTACTGAGGACGCACGATCCCAAGCTTGTAGATTGATTAGGGCTGCAGCAGCGTCGTATTCCGCCGTTGAACGAATATCTGAGTCGGGTACGGCCTGACCCA
Source organism: Woeseia sp. (assembly GCA_018701055.1). GTDB lineage: Bacteria > Pseudomonadota > Gammaproteobacteria > Steroidobacterales > Woeseiaceae > SZUA-117. The sequence goes on from JABIUH010000079.1 coordinate 4,663, forward strand.
AGCGACGAAAATGCGTGACCGCAGACTCGAGATCACCGCCATCACGCGCCTGCTCACCTTGCTTGTAAATCGATGAGGCAATGCGATCCTTTATCTCCTGATTAGCGGTTGCATCATCGCTCGGTGTAAACGGCCGTAACGCGTAATACGCCTGCTCAGCCTCGACAAAATTATCCAAATCAAACTGTGAGTGTGCGATCACGGTCCAAGCGGTTCGCGCTAACGGTTGTGCCACCGATGGTTGCTTGCCGACAACTGACTGTCCAACCGCAATCGCTAAATCAAATTGATTTTGATCGAACAAATCTTCCGCAACGGTTGTCAGGACCGCACCGGACTCCGGATGGGCCGGATACGTATCACCAAAGCGCAGCCCGCTATCGATGTAGCGCTGATGCCACGCAGTTTTCGCGTCTCCCTGCAACGACTCTTCGTGTTGCCGATAGGAGAGAATCGCAGCATACGCGGCTTCACCCGACTGCTCATGATTAGGATAGGTGTAGGCCGTCCGTTCGTACTCGTCGGTCGCTGCCTGAAATTCGTTGCTCTCAAACAGGATTTCAGCCAACAGAAAATTTGTGTTCGCACTGTCAGCTTCACGTGGGAAATAGTTCAAGTACTTTCGATACCACTTCGCGGCTTCCTGATAGTCGCCAATGTCGCCCTCGTTCTGCGCCTCGGCATGATAGTACTGTGCCAGATCATTTAGATTATCTTTTAGGTGCGCCTCTACAGTCGCATTCTGATCACGCGAATTACGCACCCAGAAAGCGGTGTCCATGCCATAGCGCTCAACGAAACTCTTCTTGCCCTCGAGAACCAGAGTTGGAAATCCACCCTGCTTGTAAGCCTCAATAACCTCAACCTGCAAAATGGGTGACTTCGAGTGATGGGGGTCATTGGCAACAAATGCTTCGTATGCTTCCGCCGCATCAACATAGCGTTCCTTTTCCAGGTACAGGTCGCCAAGATTCATATAAATGACGTAACCATAAGCCGGATAGCCGCGCGTATCCAAAAACTCTGAAATGCTATCAGAGCCTTCCATATACGAAAAACTAAGACTTAAAACCCGAAAAGTGTCTTCAACTAACTCGCGCGTCGCGCGTGTAAGTTCCTGAAGCCTGTTCTCACCATCTTGTAATTCAACACCGACGATTTTCCTGTCGAGAAGATCAAAAAACGGTACCAAGCTATGTTCGTGCCATGCTAGTTTGAACTGCGACCAGCCAAGCTTATAAAGTGACTGCTCATAAAAACGGGATGACTCTCCGTACTCGACAACGCTCGAATACGCGACTTCCGAATCATTGTAATTCTTGCGCAAAAATAGCATCTCGCCACGACGAAACTGCACCTCATCAATCAGTGGCGTCGCTGGGTACCGGGCAATCAGATCGTTGAGAACGCGTAGCGCTTCATCGGTCTTGCCCGCAACTTCATACGCACGAGCCAGCTGATAAAGTACTGAGTCATTGCGGCCGTAGTCAGGATAGGACTCTAACAAAGAATGAAATAGGCCTACGGCATTGTCATAGGCGTCAAATTCAATCGCGCCAACATTTTCGACGAACTGTTCGGCCTCAGTGGCCTCTAGTTCGAGATCGCCCAAACGTCGCATCGCTTCGGCACGCAATTCAGGATCCTTCGATACTAAATCGAGAAAGGCTCGATAGTTATCACGTGCCTGATCAGAGCTATTCACGATGATGCGACCGGGCCTGACATCTACCGTTTTCTTTTCCAGGCTCTCAATAGTGTCACGTTTCTTAACTTTGTCGGCCATCGCAGGCGAAATCAACGCAAAGCCCACGGTAGCGAGCAACAGCAATCTGATGGATACGCGAATCATGGTGATGCGTCCCCAACTGTTGCGGCACGATCATAGATAGTCGCCAACGCAAACCTAGCTTGTACAGTATAAGTATCCAAACGCTGCTTCTGCGCTCGCAACTCATCAACCGCAACACCTTCCATGAAATCGCGTTGCCGTAACATTGCCGCTTCGACGCGCGCTTTTAAATTGTCAATTTGCGGACTCAATCCATCGACTCGACCGTTGAAATCAGCGAACAGAAGTGGCTCGGTTCGCATGGCTCCGTCAATTTTGCGGCGTGCACGTTGCGTTTCAACCAATGCCTCACCTGTAAGTCGAAGATCGCGCCGAATTCGCCAGAGCCTATCTTTAAATTCACGATCTAAATTCCATTGCAGCGCACCCTTCAATAACTGCAACTTGTCACGAACTTCATCCGCTTCAGGTATGTCAGCACGGAGCGCAGAATTTCGTTCTATTGCGACGATTTCACCCCATAGGTCGAATTCGTGTGCTGTCGCTAAACTGAGCGCATCGTTGCTTTCTTCAATGCTCTTAAGGCGCGCGTCAAACTCAAGTTTGCGACCGACCATCCCGTCTAGATCTGCCTGTGCAAGGCTACTCTCGATACGAGGCAACCTATCGTTGTAAGCATATTCTCGCGTGCCAAGCATGTTGCGAAACACGCCGACACTTTGTTGCCAGTCATCAAGGTTACGCCACAAATAATTCAGGTCGCGGTAGTTCTTCAGCCCTTCCTGAAATTTGTGCGTTGCCAGCAAATGATAGAGATAGCGAGACTCCGGGCCTTCCGGTAGTTCTTCAAGCTTCCAATGCCAGCCAGTGGTTTTGGTCTGATCCTGTTCCAGAAACTCATTCAGCATCGCGCCGGTTTGAATAGTTGTGATCATTGCATCGAGGCGATTCGTCTCTTCGTAAAATGCCTCTATAGCATTAAGGTAGTGATCAGCTGCCTGGCTTATAGAATCCAATTCCACCATGGCATATGGAATGGCCAACATCGATTCCTGTACCGCTGAATCAAGGAGGTTTCGATTGCGCAACTCCATCCACGGCACCAGGGCGCGCCGATAGTTTTCATTTTCAGCATCAGCCCAGCCAATACCAAGCAGGGCCTTGTTCGAAAACGGGCCTTCCAATCGAACTCGATTCAACGGTCTTTTAGCGGCTTGTGTTTGATCGTCCTGCAAATAGGCATAACCCAACGCCAAATTTGCCCTGTCACGCAGCGAACTCATTTCTTCATTTTGCGGTTCGATATCTCCCAACTCGTCGAGAATATCTGCCGCAGCATTAACCTGGCCGTTACGCACCATGGCAACGGCAAGATTGAACTTCGCGTACTTAGACCACGCGTCATTTTTTGGCCAATCTTGCAAGACTGCTATCGCTTCGCTGTGTTGGCTACGATCAATGTGCAGTTGCGCTCGCAACATATGCCGCTCGGATTCCAGGTGCTCGGGCAATTCATCGGATATGTTTTTTAATGCACTCTCCGATTCACTGAGATAACCACGTTGATGCCAAATTTTGGCTAGAAAAAACCAGGTTCGATCGCGAATTTCTCGGTCTACGTTATCCGCCAGCAGTCGCTCGAATATTTCCGCGGCTCGCTTGTGATGCCCATAGGAAAGATAGAGACCGCCCAACAACAGCTCGGACTCACCCAAGTGATTCTCGAGGCGGGTTTTCTTTTGCCCTGCGAGCAGTCTCACGATGGCAGGGAAATATTCTTCCTGGTAGAAGTAGAACAGGACCTCACCAAAGTGAACGTCCTTAACGACGGTTGGTTCAGATTTTCCGTCCGCAGCGAATACATTTGACGGTGGCAGTGCCACCGTCAACGAAACAAAAATTAAAACGAATGTGAGACGTCGAGAGATCAAAGATCACTCCCATTCCTTGATGACAAATTCTGGCTGTTGCTTTCTCACGCGGTCCGTAATTTCCAATTCAACATACTTCGCGCCGATGCCCTTATCGATATTGATCGTCGCACCACGACGATAATCGCGCACTTGC
>JABIUH010000162.1 GCA_018701055.1 Woeseia sp.
GTCGCCGGCAACAAAAACAACGGGAACGTTAAAATGACCCGCCATTAACGCGTTGTAGCCCGTTTCAGGCATCGATAAACCATTGATGGACACATCCGTGACGTTTCCGGACGACGTGTGGTCCAAAACTCCGTTTGGCGTTCCTGCCCTGGCGTGATAGCCGATGTAAATTGCCGCATCGAAGCTCGCATCCAAGCCCTCCATCATGTACATGGGGCCTTCGGACCAGTCGCGCAGTAGCTTCGAATTTCTATTCAACATTTCCGGCAGAAGATTCAATGCCGATCCATGTGAATCGCGAACGATAATCTCTGTCGCACCGGCGGCCAACGCACCTTCGATTGCAGCGTTAGCTTCGCGGGTCATGGTCTTCCGGAAGTAATCATAGTCCTTGCCACTTCGCGTCGCGTCGGCAACATTGACGACACCCGTAATGCCCTCCATATCGACCGATATGAATACTTTCAAGCCGTCACTAGACTGACCGTGTGCAGTGCCGATGAGCGTGATTGCGAAGATCATTCCTCGTAACGATATTGTCCACATATTTCCTCCAAGTCGTGTGTGCGGCGTACTTCTGTGAGTTGCTGTTATATCGCCGGTTAGTGTCGTTGTGATTTGAGCGGCGGCGTCTTGTCCGTTCAGCTTCTTGCTTATCAGTAGCCCTTTTTCATGTCGATAACATTCAGTAGTTTGTCGCCCGCGATGTAGCGCCGCAGATTCTCTCTGTAGAGCAGCCACACGGTATCTTCATGCTTGTCCGAATAGTCAGATACGTGCGGCGTGATAATGACCCGCGGTAATGTCCATAGTGGGTGTCCTGGCGGGAGCGGTTCAGGTTCGAGTGCCTCGAGCGCTGCCCCTGCAATTTTGTGCTGTCTAAGAGCATCTACCAAATCATCATTCACCACGTGGCCACCTCGTCCCATGTTTATGAAATAGGCAGAGGGTTTCATAATTTCAAAAAACTCGGCGTTGAAAATTTTGTACGTCTCTTCCGTCAGAGGAAGCTGTGCAAGCACAACGTCAGCCTGCGCAGCTAAGTCATTGAGTTCGTGCGCGAGGCCAACATAATCAACGAAATCTGGACCGTCGCGACTGCTGTTGCGTGTCGCGATGACTCGCATGCCGAGTGCATTCGCCCGTCTAGCGATTTCTATGCCAATTGTACCAAGGCCAGCGATTAGTAAAGTGCGGCCATCCAGTTCCCAGTCGATGTGCGGGTCTTTAACTCTGTCGGTAAACGATCGGCCCCAGATTCCTTGGTCTTGTCGACGTATGTGAATATCCACGCCCTGAATCAGGGCAAGCATCAATGACAGCGCATGCTCAGAAATGGCGATTGAGTTAACGCCGCGCTGGCTCGTCAGTACGGTGCCTCTTTCCTGCATCAATTCATGTGTCCGGATTGATTCATCCCCGCTACTGTAAAAGCAACGCTCGACGCCGCTGCTGCTTGATTGTGTCCAGTGGGTTTCCGGGCCGAATGCAAATATGAACTCCGGGCTACAGCCAATTCCGAGCACAGCTTGGGCATCTTGTAATGCGCCGCTTTCGATCGCTTCGTTAGCCGTCTTAAAAGCCACGAATTCGATACCGGGTGCGACTTTGGAAATCCAGTCGAGGCGTGCGTCTGTGGTTCCGAGCGAGCCCGGCCCGTAGATGTCACGAACAACGATTTTTTTAATCGGAGCCCACTCGGGCAGGTCGCGCATTGCGACAGGTCCCTCGCGCATATTGTAGTGATCGATCAGCCGTCGTTCTGCCGCATCTAACTCCGCTTCTGTTGGAGCGTTCGATTGTGCCAGCGCAACCGATCCGGCGAACAGGATCAGCGCTGTTGCGAGAGCCGTGGCTAGCAATGGATGCACAAATAGTGTTCGAGACATGGGTCGGATCCTCGTTATGTCGTCGGCTCTGAGTGGTCCGCTGAACCGCGGGTTCAATACTATCAGCACGATCATGAAATTGACTCAGTGTTTTTTTGGAGACTCGCACTTCAGTGGAGAAAGCGGCATTTATCGAGGCCAGTACGTACGGAATTTTGCTGCCGCTTCCCGAATTCGAAACACAATTGCAGCATTAGTTTTGACGTCGTGACGGGCTGGGGCCTGATTGAGGGCGTTGGGTGCCATGTTCCGAAGGATTGCCCAGGAGAGTCGCCGAGATGAGGGCACTTCTTAACAGCTTTAAAAGGATCTCTTGAATTTCGCTAGCGCGACCATTTTCCGCTTCCTCCGATAATAATATCAAGGCCTCCGGGTCGTGAGCGCATCATTGCGATTTGATGGTGTCCGCGATGTTGGGCACCGAAGTGAAGGTCGTGATCCAATGACACTCGTTTTACTGTTACATATTATTGTTCAGCGCGGTATTCTCCGCACCGACCTTCTTTAGCAGTCTCCCAAAGGACCAAAAATGCTCAATGGAAAACACCTAATTGCCGGCGAATGGGTTGGCAGTGACGAAACTTTTGGCAACGCCCCGATTGATGGCCCGGTGGATCAATTTGCTGTTGGCACATCCGAGCACGTCGATGCGGCGGCTCGTGGCGCAGAGCAAGCGTTCCTTACGTATGGTTACTCAAGCAGAGCAGACCGCGCCACGTTTCTTCGCCAGATAGCGACTGAAATTGAGGCGCGCGGTGATGAGATTACCGCAATAGGCATTCGTGAAACGGGACTGCCGGAGATGCGACTGAATGGCGAGCGCGGCCGAGCAGCTGGCCAGTTTCGCCTTTTCGCCGACTACCTGGAAGCCGGCGACTATCTTGATCGACGGCACGATAAAGCGTTGCCGGATCGAGAGCCGCTGCCACGACCTGACCTCCGCTTGATGCAACGACCGATTGGGCCCGTTGCCGTTTTCGGCGCCTCGAATTTTCCACTCGCTTTTTCGGCAGCGGGTGGCGACACAGCCGCAGCGCTCGCGGCCGGATGCCCGGTCGTTGTCAGAGGTCACACAGCGCATCCTGGAATCTCCGATCTGATCGCTCAGGCTTTTCATGCTGCAATCGAGGAGTGTGGCATCCATCCCGGTGTTTTTTCCCAAATACAAGGCGGTGACTATGCCGTCGGGCAGGCACTAGTTAATCATCCTTTGATCCGGGCAGTGGGCTTTACCGGTAGTCTCGCCGGCGGGCGAGCGCTGTACGATATCTGTGCGGCGCGCGACGAACCTATCCCATTTTATGGTGAACTCGGCTCCGTTAACCCAATGTTTTTGCTTCCAGAAGCACTCAGTGCCCGCGGCGATTCGATCGCAGCTGGTTGGGCCGGGTCGCTGACGATGGGTGCTGGCCAGTTCTGTACCAACCCAGGAATTGCGGTGATGATTGGCGGTGCCGAAGCTGAGGCCTTTGCGGCAACGGCGACTGGTGCGTTAAGTGATGTCAACACGCAGGCTATGCTGACTGAAGGGATCGCGTCCGCATTCAGTGACGGCAAGGAGCGTATCAAGTCCAGTTCGGGTGTACGCGAATTGCTCAGCACGTCGTGCGATAGTCGACACGCAGCACCGTATCTATACCAGACGACGGGCAAAGAATGGTTGGCAAATTCAGCTTTGGGCGAAGAGGTATTTGGGCCGCTTGGCATGATTGTCGTCGTTGATGACGCAGGCGAAATGATCACTGTCGCGAACGCATTGCAGGGTCAACTCACCTGCACACTGCATCTTGATGACGCCGATACCGAACTGGCCCGCGGTCTGATGCCCGTACTGGAGCGAAAAGCGGGCCGAATTTTGGCGAACGGTTTTCCAACGGGCGTGGAAGTGTGCGATTCAATGGTTCACGGCGGGCCGTATCCTGCATCGACAAACTTCGGTGCCACATCGGTTGGCACAATGTCAATCCGTCGATTTCTGCGTCCGGTTTCCTACCAGAATATCCCCGCGGCTATTCTCCCCGCCGACCTACTATAAAAGGACGCTGTAAACAAAAGTAGCGGTCATGACTTTTGGCAGTGACGGCAATAGTAGACTCATTCGCCAAAAGCCTTCCGAGCAGGGGATGTCGGACATTTCTGCAATAGTTACTTGAGCGTGACCCACACCAGATCGATGGTGGTGTCGCCCGTGTTACCTGATTCATGTCCAACGCTATAATCGATAGCGTCCATCCAGCCGACTGAGCCAGTTTCTGAGAATGGGGAAGGTGGTGCTTGCACGCCACCGCTGCGCCCCGACCAGATGCCGCCCTTAATGTGAATGTATACCTGGTTGCCGGGATGCGCATGTATGCCCTCCCACTGCCCGGGTTCGATCTGTACGCGTTGTACGATGACCCGGTCGTTTTCCAGTAGTAACTCCAGTGGGGCATCGGGATAGGTCAATGGGACGTGGCGCGCGTTGGGCGCAATCGGCGCATCATCTTTAAGGGTCACCCAAATCAAATCGATTGGATTGTCGCCAGTATTACCGGATTCGTGTTCTTCGCTGATTGGGATTTCTTCCATCCAGCCAACTGCTCCATCCTCACTTTCTGATCCCGAGTAAGTGGGTTTTCCGCCGGCCCGGCCAGACCACTCCCCACCATTGACGTGCACATACACCTGGTTACCCGGATGGGCGTGTAAACCCTCCCATTCACCTGGGGCAACGATGAATCGCTGCACGACCACGTGTTCGTTCTCCAGCAGCACCTCACCGCCTGGATTTTCAAGGTTCGGGTACGTCAACAGGAATGGTATGTCGGCCTCAGCGACCGGTTCTGACGCAGCTCTGTCTGGCGCAGTGCTGGCGCAGCCCATGAGCAAAACAAGAAAAACCATGATTGGACCATGTCGGTATCGCATTTTTTTCTCCCGCAACGCCAAATTTCGACCTCAGGATAGTTCAATTCGGGCTTTAATTGAAGCCTGCCTGAGCGAGCTGAACATCAGAATCGTCGAAGGATCTTGGGGAGCCGCAAAATCGGGCTACAATATCGATATAACATTCATAACTCCGACACCGGGTGTCCAGAACGAATCCAGCTAATCGGGGCTGGAAAATCGATGTCAATGGCAATTCTCGAACCGAGCGGGATTCGTATAGAGCTGTACGTTTATTGAACAAACCTAACGGAGGGGCCGAGAACCGCTTACCGGTTAAATATGGGTACCTGCGGCAGCGGTAGATTGATTGTTTGATACAATTGCCGTTGAGGCCAGCCAGGAGGAGGCGAGATGAAATCAAAGACTAAACAGCCCACTCTAGATCAAATAGTAAGAGCCACTATAATGCTGTTTGTTATGCAATTCGGAGCGTTGTCTGCGAGCAAAGCGCAAGAGAGTGCTGCAGGAACGGTTCAGGATGAAGTCGCAGCTGTTGAGGAGATACCGATTCGCCAGCTTCGTAGAGAGTTGGATACTGCCGAAAAAGATTTCTTTTCGATATTTAACAAGATTAACAGCGACAATAGTTTCGACACTAAATGCAAGCGCGTCGCCTCGTTGGGATCTCGCAAGAAGGAGCAGGTGTGCACGCCAAAATTTATTCGGCTGCACGAGGCATCGTTGACGTCCAGTTCATCCGTCGTCGATCGATGGGATTTACCATCTCCTTCGGGTTCAAGGATGGGAATGAAAAAGACTCAAATGCGGGAAGAAATAAATAGGCTCCTGACTGACAATGAGAGCTTCATGCAAGTGTTCCAAAGCTATGCGAGTGCAAAGCGCGCATACGAAACCGGGATGCAGAATCAGTAGTAAGGAGTGCTCGCGATGCAGATAAAACCACTAACCCGGACTTTTCTCCCCCCGATCGCGGTGCTTGCAGCGATAGCTTTTTCACCTATATCGAACGCGGAAGAGTATCCGCTAGAAGACGACGTGTCATCGATTGATGGGATTATAAACGCCTATTATTCCGTCGTTTCAGGGCCCGCAGGATATGAATATCAGGCTGATCGTGATCGATCCCTGCATGCGCCGCACGCCATGATCACGCGCGTCACCGATGACGGAGAGCTAAGGCGACATACCGTTGCGATTGAGCAAGAGTCGTTGACCGAACCGTACCCGGATGGATTTTATGAAGAAGAAATCAATCGGGTCGTGCACGAGTACCGAGATCTGGCGCATGTTTGGAGTACGTTTGAGTTGCGTCGCACACCGGACGGACCCGCATTTACACGTGGCATCAGTGACATCGCGCTTTATTTCTACAACGACCGTTGGTGGATTTCTTCCTGGTCAACGCAATATGAAAACGACATTGCATTGCCCGATAAATACCTTCCAGATTCTGAGTGACCCCTGACTTAGACTGAATTAGCGACGCTCAGCGCCAACAATATTTCACCGTTGCTCACTCAAACGGTAACCCGACGTACTGCTCGCACAGGTTCCGCATCGCATTCTCTGACGTTGCTAAATGGTCAAGTGCGTTCTCTTGCATGCGCAAGTCAAACTCATCTTGGTCGGGAAAGCGATGGAGTAAAGACGTTAAATACCACGATAATCTTTCAGCGCCCCATACGCGACGCAGTGCAATGTTCGAGTAATCGTTGAGGCCTGAGGTATCACCTTTATTGTAATGGGCTGTGAGGCCACGCGATAAATAGTAAACGTCCGATACCGCGAGGTTCAGGCCTTTCGCGCCAGTCGGAGGAACAATGTGGGCTGAGTCACCTGCTAGAAATAAATTGCCATAGCGCATCGGTTCGGCGACAAAGCTCCGCAACGGTGCAATCGATTTTTCGATTGATGGCCCGGTTACGATTTTGTCTGCTATGTGTTCTGGAAAACGAGCCTTAAGTTCCTTCCAATATCGATCGTCCGGCCAGTCTTCCAGGTTCTCATCCAGTGCGCATTGAATGTAGTAGCGACTCAAGGTCGGGTTTCGTTGCGACGCGAGTGCGAATCCGCGTGGATGGTTCGCATAGATAATATCTTCCAATGGCGGCGTTTCACTCATAATGCCGAGCCAGCCAAACGGATAAACTTTTTCAAAGGTACGCAACGCGTCGTTTGGTATCGATTGTCGGCTGATACCATGAAAGCCATCGCAACCTGCAATGAAGTCGCAATCGATGCGCGACGTTTCGCCATTCTTATCGAAGGTGACGTAAGGCCGAGCGCTCGCTATGTCATGTAAGGCGACGTTCTTGGCTTCATCGATGACGATTCCGCCCTTCGCTTCTCGCGCAGCATACAAATCTTCCGTAATTGCGGTTTGGCCATAGGCCATCATGGGCTTGCCTGTGTACTTCTTTGTGTCGATGGTCAGATAGCGCTCTCCAGCCCACGCAATTCCGGTTCCATCGTGAAGGTGGCCTTCGCGGTCCATGCGATCACCGACACCGGCCTGCCGTAATACTTCAACTGTCCCCCATTCAAGGACGCCCGCACGAATTCGTGCCAGAACATATTCTTTGGATTGACGTTCAAGGACGACGCTGTCTATTCCAGCTTGATCGAGGATCTGTGATAGCAAGAGTCCGGCAGGACCGCCACCGATGATTGCGACGGGTGTCTTCACGTCTGCTTCACGGTCTGCAAGTTTACGCCGAGGTGTTGGGCTAAAATGTAGGGCTCATATTGCACGCGCATGTTGTGTTCCGTCAGATGCTCATCCGGCTATACACACGTCGTGCATTACCTGCGAAAATCGCCTCACGCTGTGCGTCAGAAATCGCAGCGTTAGTCACATACCGCTTCGTATCATCGAAGTAGTGACCCGTTTCTGAGTCGATGCCTCTTACCGCACCAACCATTTCAGAAGCGAACAGAATGTTTTTGGTCGGAATGACCTTTAACAGTAGGTCGATTCCCGGCTGATGATAAACGCAAGTGTCAAAATACACGTTGTTCATTAGCAGTTCGTCGAGCGGCGGCAATTTCATCATGTCTGCCAGCCCGCGAAAGCGACCCCAGTGATAGGGCACTGCTCCGCCGCCATGAGGAATGATGAATTTTATCGTCGGAAAATCTTTGGTGACTTGCGACGTCATGAGTTGCATGAATGCAGTCGTATCGGCATTTAGATAATGCGCGCCAGTCGCGTGAAAGCACTCATTACATGAGGCGCTCACATGAATCATGGCGGGCACATTGAGCTCAACCATTTTTTCGTAGATGGGATACCAGTAACGATCCCCCAGCGGCGGTGAGCTCCAAAACCCTCCCGATGGGTCGAGATTAAGATTGCAGCCGACGAAATTGTATTGCTCAACGCAGCGTTCTAGCTCGATGATAGAGTTTGCCAAATTTGTACCAGGGGATTGTGGAAGCTGGCAGGCACCGACGAAATTGTCCGGATAGAGTTGTGTAATTCGGTAGATCAAATCATTACAATGTTCGGTCCAAAATTTACTGGTCGCGGCGTTACCAATATGGTGGCCCATCCAGCTTGCTCGGGGAGAAAAAATAGTGACATCGGTCCCGCGCTCACGCTGTAGTTTCAATTGGGCGCCTTCGAGACTTTCGCGCAATTGATCGTCGCTGATATTGATGGTGCCTTTGCTGCCGACATGCTCTGGATCACCCGCAAGCGCGGATTGTTGTGCGTCTCGATACTCCCCCAGTTCTGCCGGCGCTGTGGTGTAGTGACCGTGACAGTCTATTATCATCGTGAAAAACTCGCGTAGTCGGCATAATCGTTAATGCAACAGCATAGCAGCGCTAAGCGGCGGGTTCAGTTTGAAATGAGATTTTCTAACATCGCAATAAAAGTTAGACTTCCGGGCAGCGTATCATTCGAGTGCGCATGGGTGCTTTTGAGAAGTGCAGCGGGAAAACGGACACTATGAATCTGTCGCAAACAGCTATCAACTGCTCGATCATCAGAGGTGGAACCTCGCGCGGCTACTTTTTTCGCGAAGCGGATCTGCCGCAAGAGCCCCAGGCCAGAGATCGTGTTTTATTGAGCGTTATCGGTGGACCTGATGCTCTGCAGGTCGACGGCGTTGGTGGCGGACACCCATTGACCAACAAGATTGCCATTGTTCACCCGTCCACGCGGCAGGATACGGATGTGGACTATTTGTTCCTGCAAGTCGCGGCTGACTCACAAACTATCAGCGCTGCACAAAATTGCGGCAATATTTTATCGGGCGTCGGCGCGTTCGCAATTGATGAAGAAATGGTCGTCGCAACGGACGGCACAACTCGAATTCGAGTCCATATGGAGAACAGTGGCAATTCCTGTGAATTGCTCGTCCCAACTCCCGGTGGTGTTGTCGAGTATGCCGGCGAGACAAAAATCGATGGTGTGCCCGGTAGCGCTGCAGCAATTACCTGCAATTTTCTTGACGTCGCTGGCTCCGCAACGGGTGCCTTGTTACCAACTGGCAGTCAAAAGGACGAAGTTGGTGGGGTTGTCGTTACTTGCATCGACAATGGGATGCCAGTAGTACTATTGAAAGCATCCGATTTCGGCGTGACGGGCCAGGAGAGTCCCGACGAACTCGACACGAACACCGAGTTGAAAAATCGACTGGAAAAAGTTCGCGGACTCATTGGTTCGAAGATGAACCTGGGTAACGTGACAGATAAAACCGTGCCAAAAATGTGTCTGATCTCGGAGCCTAAATTGGGTGGTGTTGTCGCGACGCGTACCTTTATCCCACATAACTGCCACAAATCTATTGGTGTTTTGGGCGCGGTAAGTGTGGCAACTGCGTGTTTGCTGCCAGGGTCGATCGCTAGTGATCTTGCCAGTGTCCCCGATGGTGCGGAAAAAACCATGGATGTCGAGCACCCCTCTGGATCATTGCGAGTTCGACTCGTGGTTGATGCGGAGGCACCGCCGGAACAAATGATCAAAAGTGCGGGCGTCGTCCGCACGGCGAGAATCCTGATGCGCGGCGTTGTGTTCGTTCCAAGCGAGTATGGCGTATGAAAACGATCGCTGCACCCGATCCAGATACCCGCACTCCAACTTTTAAAGCGCCGCCCGGTTCATGCGACACGCATTGTCACGTCTTTGGGCCGGCAGGTACGTTTCCTTTTTCGAGCAACCGAAAATATACGCCGCCCGATTCGCCAAAGGCGAGTTTGAGAAAGCTTCATGAGACTCTCGGGATTGATCGTGCGGTTATCGTGCAGGCGAGCTGTCATGGAGTGGACAATCGCGCGATGCTGGATGCGATCGCTGATAGCGGCGGCAATTACCGCGGTGTGTGTAACGCCGCGGATGATTTTTCGGCTGATGAATTCGCTAGATTGCATGAGGGCGGGATTCGCGGTGTACGCTTCAATTTCGTCAAGCATCTTGGGGGCGCGCCTGATTTGGATAAGATGTGGCGAATCATTGATCGAGTGCGAGATCTGCCTTGGCACGTCGAGTTGCACTTTGACGCCAAGGATTTGCTTGAATACGAAACGGTTATTGATGATATTCCGCTCCCAGTTGTTATCGATCATATGGGGCGCGTGCCTGTATCTGAAGGCGTGTCACAGGAACCCTTTAAAGCGCTCCTGAAAAAACTACGTGAAAGCGATGGGTTATGGGTCAAAGTCTCCGGGTCAGAAAGAATTTCAGCCGCAGGTCCTCCGTTTACAGACGCAGTTCCGTTTGGTGCTGCTTGCGTAGCGGCTGCGCCGGATCGCTGCATATGGGGCTCCGATTGGCCACACCCAAATGTAAAGGTAATGCCGAATGATGCAGACCTGGTGGATATTATCCCACTCATGATTCCGGACGCGGACATTCAGCAAAAAGTGCTGGTCGATAACCCAGCCAATTTATTCGGATTTTAAGGACGGCTAGGAATGAGAACAGTAGCGATTAGAAATATCGAGCGCGCAGATACGGTGCAACTTGCTCGACTTGCAAATTACGGTGTTGCAACTGTGCATGAAGCGCAGGGCAGAGTTGGCCTGATGAACCCGTACATGCGCCCGATTTACGCCGGCAAGCGCATCGCCGGTAGCGCTGTAACGGCACTCGCGCACCCAGGCGACAATTGGATGATTCATGTTGCCATTGAACTATGCCAACCCGGTGACATTTTGGTTGTTGGCGTGTCCGCCGATGATACAGATGGGATGTTTGGTGATTTGCTGGCCACCGCTTGCCAATCTCGAGGTGTGCAGGCGTTAATCATCGATGCGGGCGTTCGGGATGTACGTGATTTGCAAGAAATGGATTTTCCCGCTTGGTCGCGTGCGGTATCCGCCCAGGGAACAGTTAAGGAAACTCTGGGCGCAGTAAACGTTCCAATTGTGTGTGCCGGTGCGGACGTTGTGCCTGGCGACGCAATTGTGGCGGACGACGATGGTGTCTGCGTTGTCCCCCGCGCCGCAGTTGAGGACGTAGCAGATCTCGCGGAAGAACGTATGGTGAATGAAGAATCAAAACGTGAGCGATTATCCACGGGCGAGCTAGGGCTCGACATGTATGACATGCGGCCAAGATTAGAAGATGCCGGTCTGGAATATTTGGATTCGATCGATGATCTCGAGAATTGACCTTTTGTTGAGCGTCAACACACCAGGGATTATTGTCCTTTACTTTGAGGATCGAATTGATGAGTAAAGCACCCGATTTTAGCGACATACCCGGCACCTATGTGCTGGATAAAGAACATTCCCGCAAGGGTTATCAACTGAATATGTTCTGTATGTCGTTGAACGAGCAGGTCAACCGCGATGCGTTTAGAGAAGATGAAGCTGCTTACCTCGAACGCTATCCACTGACACCGGAACAACGCCACGCCGTTTTGGATCGTGACTGGCTGGGACTTTTGAAGCTCGGCGGCAATGTCTATTACACCTTCAAAATTGCGGCCTTTGATCGAATATCAATGCAGGCAATGGGCGGCGCGATGTGTGACATGACGGAAGATGAGTTCAAGGAAGTCATGTTGACCGGTGGCAAAGATGCACATGGGCATCCGCGTCGTGGCCCAAACGTACTGGAGAAAGACGGTGGCTAGAATTGTAGGCGGAATAGGGACATCCCATGTCCCGGCGATCGGGGCCGCGATCGACAACGGTAAGACGGAGGCCCCGTACTGGAAGCCACTGTTTGACGGCTATGCACCCGCACGGGAGTGGATGCAAGAAACTGCCCCCGACGTCGCGATCATTGTTTACAACGACCATGCCTCCGCGTTCTCCCTGGAATTGATTCCGACATTCCTGGTCGGTGTGGCGGATGAATTTCAACCCGCTGATGAAGGTTATGGACCGCGCCAAGTGCCCGTCGTCAAAGGCGATTCAAAATTGGCATGGCACCTCGCCGAGTCGCTGATACTCGACGAATTCGACATGACGATCGCAAACAAGATGCCCGTTGATCACGGCTTGACGGTGCCATTATCGATTATGTGCGACCAACCCAGTGAATGGCCATGTCAGGTCGTTCCTTTGGGTGTCAACGTCATTCAGTACCCACCGCCAACCGGATTACGCTGTTACAAACTTGGTAAGGCGATCAGGCGCGCACTTGATGCTTATGATGATGATATTAAAGTGGTCATTTTTGGCACTGGCGGAATGTCACATCAACTCGCAGGAGAACGCGCCGGAATGATCAATCAGGAATTTGATCAGAATTTTCTAGACAAACTTAGCCACGATCCGGATTCACTGGCGGCCATTTCGCACAAGCGTTACATTCAGGAGGCGGGGGCAGAAGGAATAGAAATGGTCATGTGGATGGTCATGCGTGGTGCTATGAATGACGATGTTAAAGAAATTTATCGTCACTACCATGTTCCAGCATCGAACACGGCAGCAGGTTTAATTATTCTAGAGAACGCGAATTAGGATGTAGCCCATCGCGGGAAGATCTAAGATCGACATTCAAGTGCCACCAATGCAATTGAACGAGTAAGGAAATTTCCGTGAATAAATTTGTTTGTGTGCACATTGGTTTCGAGAAACCGACTCCAGAAATAATGGAAGCCGGGGGTCAATGGTTCGAATCGATCAATGACAGTACCGTTGAAAACATAGGTTTTAGAGGCGGTAAGTAAATCTCGAAAGAGGGCACGGCAGATTTACCCTGGGGTGCTGACTCAATTACCGGGCTGTCCGTCACAAATGCTGAAAATCTTGAGGATGCTGAGAAAATGGCCGCAAGCAATCCGTTTATTTCGAGTATTCGGGTTTACGAAGTAATGGAACACAAAGGCTAAGGCTTTCTGGAGTATATAATTTGCGCGCCTTTCGTCATCTAGCTCTATTGTCGTTGTTGCTGCCAGCACTGGTGTTGGCGGATGATACGACTGCCACAAATTTCTCGCGGATTGACAGTGACGAACTTAATCAACCTCGAGCGTTACAGGTGGCGATCGTTTCTTACACGGCCAAAGATGGCGCGGACGATTTACGCGTCGATCTGGTCGGCGCCATTCATGTTGGGGACGCTGACTATTACGCCGAACTCAATCAACGATTCGAAAACTACGAGTCAGTGTTGTATGAGTTAGTCGCGCCCGAAGGCACCGTCATAACGCCCGAAACAGAATCAAAATCTGCAATCTCGAACCTCCAACGGGGCATGCGGACAATGCTCGGGCTGGCCTATCAATTGGAAGAAGTGAATTACATGCAGCCAAATTTCGTACATGCTGATCTTACGCCTGACGAAATGTCGGCTAGCATGGACGCGCGTGGCGAGTCCTTGTATACATACTTTTGGCAGGCATTTTTCGCGGCACATCGCGAGATGAATCGGGATCCACTCGGGCTCCGGGGGATTAAATCGATGTCAGCGGCGCTCAATACCGATAGTGACAACCCACTGAAAGTGATGCTCGCGCATGATTTTGCAGATCTCGACAGGTTTGACGGTATGTTTGGTGAAGATTCAGCATCGGCAATCATCGGAGCACGCAACGAACGCGCCATCGAGGTACTGCGCGGCGAACTCGACGATGGCAAGCGCAGTATTGCCATATTCTACGGCGCAGCGCACATGCGTGATCTCGAGAATCGTTTGTTAGAGCTCGGCTTTTCGACGGGCGAAACGACCTGGGTGGATGCTTGGGTGTTCTGACGCAGCGCTGTAAATTAGCCGCTCGATGCCAATGATCCATCGCGGCGCAAGCATGTCATTGAACCTTTTTGACGTTGGCGCTATCCAATGACCATATCGGTGAGCAATTCATACAGGCGAGGTCGCATGGACAAATTTTCAAAATATTGTTTTCGCACCACGGTCGTCGCGTCGATCGTAATTGCAAATGCAGCAGTCGCCCAAGAGAGTGGATCGGTACCACCCTCGCCATCAGGTGTGACCAAGACAAAGGAGATCAGCCGTCACATGTCGGAAACCATTCGGTCTTCGATTAAGAAGGTTGTGGTTATTGCCGGTCAACGTCCGTCAGACGAATCGGTAACAGGCAGCTTTGATAAGGACACGGCAGGCCTCCTGGGGGGTATGAGCGAAGGGTCCCGGATTGGCACCATTTCAAAGGATATCGGCGGCGTGCCGGTCAACATCCCCATTCCTGTGCTGGGCACATTGGGTGCGATCTATGGTGGCATTGCCGGCGTCACAAAACGCCAAATTCAAGAATTTCGAGACGCTTTAACAGAGCAACTGGTGAGTCAGGACAGTCCGCCTCTGCGGAGTGATGGCTTGGCATTGGATGCATTCTGGAATATCCGTAAATTGCCGCACATCGATTCGCACTTGTTCGCGCCGACTGTCGAGATCTCAGAGGATACGGATGCAATTCTTTACGTAAGTCTCGATGACTTGACCATCGATGTGCAGGGCAAAGATGCCATTATCACGACGACCGCAACCGGTGCGTTGCGGCGCGTCAGCGACGGGCGCGATCTCTATGAAACAGTCGTTCAGTATCAGGATCGCGATAACTTGAGTGCGTGGACTGAGAATGACAACGCGCTTTGGAGAAGTTATACCAACTTCGCGCGTTATTACCTCGGGCGAGAAATTGCTTCCGACGTTTTCGACAAAGTGATGCTGAGCCAGGAGTTTCAAGCAACGAAAACAGATTCAGCAAAGCGTGATAGAAAAAACAAACTGAAGATGGTCACTGACTCTACGAGGCCAACATTGGCATGGGATCTTGTGATCGAAAAAGACGCGGCGTACGGCGAATGGGCTGAATCGATCGATGAGTCGAATACATTCTACGATATCGAAATATTCGACAATCGGCAGCTCGCGTACTACGAAAAAGAAATAGCCGACCCTTTTCATACGCTTGCCTACGAACTTGAAGCCTGTAAATCCTATCGCTGGTCGGTACGACCTTCGTACCACATCAATGGCGAAGTCAAAGTCGGAGAGTGGGTACGGCTTGGGCCAGAAGTTGAAAATGACAAACAATCAACGAAGGGTTTAGTTGGCCGACAGGCATCGGTTGCCCCCGCTTATACCCAGGACTTCGCTCACCTCGAGGTCAAATGTGGTCGTCGTTAGTTGAAAATTGACGCTACGCAATCTTTTCTTCGATGTATAACGCTAAATTTGCGGTAATATCGTCCACGCGGTGCAATAAAAAATAAGAATGCGCCGCCGTTCAAGGGGATTGCATGTTACCAATCGATGATGTTTTTCGATTGACCTTAATTGGTATTTCGCAGGGATGTGCTTACGGCTTAGTCGCGCTCGGCTTCGTGCTCATCTATAAAGCCACCGAAGTCGTCAACTTCGCCCACGGTGACTTCATGATGTTCGGCGGTTTCGCCGTGCTCACCTTTTCTGAGTCTTTCGGTCTTGGCTTTTGGCCATCTCTGCTCTGCGCCTGTATTGCAATGGGTGCTGCAGGATTTTTGGTCGATGCCCTAATCATGCGCCGCATCATTGGCCAGTCGCAGGCAAGCGTGTTTATTCTCACCGTCGCATTCGGATTCATCCTGCGATCGGCAGCCGGCATGATCTGGGGATGGAACCCGGTCTCAATTGATACACCATTCGACAACGAGGTGACGATTGCGAATGTGACTATCGGGGCGGAACGATTGGCCATCATCGCGGCGACGGTCGTTTTGTGTACCGCGCTGTATTTGTTCTTCTCGCGCAGTCGATTGGGTATTGCTATGCAGGCATCAGCGCAAAACCAGCTTGCCGCTTACTACATGGGTATACCGGTTAGACGTCAGGTGTCGCTGGTTTGGGCGCTTGCGGCGGCTATCGCTACAATCGCCGGTGCCTTCATGGCGCCGATTACGCAGTTAGACACCAACACAGGATTTATCGGCATCAAGGCGTTGGCGGGCGCTATCGTCGGCGGCTTCGGCTCGATTCCAGGCACCTTGCTTGGATGCCTGCTGATTGGCGTTATCGAGCCCTTTGCAGACTACTTTTTTCCATCGATTAAAGGTGTATCAGCCTATATCGTCATGTTGGTCGTGTTGTTCATTCGTCCTGAAGGTTTGATCGTGCAAACCTATATGAAGAAAGTTTAGTGGACCACTAGCCATGCAGGTTATTTTTAAAACCAGCTACAACCAGGACATCAACATCTTGTCGAAGACGGGCCAGTATATTCGTGTGACGTTGCTCGTCCTGGCGATGTTAACGGCTCCGTTGTATCTCGACGTTTATTACTTGTCGGAATTGGGTATGTTGTTGGTCTATGTTGTGGCGGGCGTCGGCCTCATGATTCTTACCGGATTTACGGGCCAGGTTTCATTTGGTCACGCTGCGTTTCTGGGAATTGGTGCCTACTGCCATTCGATTTTGATGTCGATGGGAGTTCCGTTTTTCGTATCGCTCCCCGCTACGGCACTATTCAGTGGTTTGGTGGGCATGCTACTGGGTCGTTCGGCTTCGAAAATGCATGGTTTCTACCTAGCGGTCGCGACACTTGCATTCTTGATTATCGTTGAAACGTTAATCGGTGAATGGACTGACGTAACAGGGGGCTACGCCGGATTTTCGGTCCCAGAGTTGGAAATCTTCGGCTTCTATTTCGTAGAGATGTGGCAGCAATACTACGTCGATTTAGGCGTTACCTTATTTGTTCTCTGGGGTACTGCAAATTTGTTGCGCAGCCCGAGCGGCCGGGCTTTTCTTGCGGTGCGTGACTCCGAACTGTCGGCCCGAAGCCTCGGTGTCAACATCGAATGGGTCAAGATTCAGTCATTCGGTATTAGCGCCGCCGTAACGGGTGTAGCGGGCGTATTGCTCGCACACCATCTTTTGTATCTCTCGCCCGAGACCTTCGGCGTATTGGAGTCGTTAAAGCTGTTACTGATGATTGTGGTGGGAGGTCTTGGCAGTATATTGGGTGCAGTTTTTGGCGCTATTTTCGTCTCATTGCTGCCGGTCGCATTGAGTATATTGCGGGATGTGTTGCCTGACGAAATCAGTCAGCAAGCTGGGCTCGAACCCATGTTGTTCGGTTTCATCATTGTCATTTTCGTTGTATTTGAGCCGGATGGCATCAGTGGTCGTTGGCGCAAGTTACTCCACTTTTTCGAAACGTTCCCCTACTATCGAAAAGCGTCTTTTGTACGTCAAAAAAGCTATTTGAAAACGGAGCGTATGCGTTGAGTTCGCTCGTCGTTAAAAACCTCGCGATTGAATTCGGCGGTGTGAAGGCAGTCGATGATGTGTCATTCGAAGTTGAGCAGGGCGAGACCTTTGCAATCATCGGGCCCAACGGCGCCGGTAAGAGCACGATCTTTAATTTGATCAGCAGGATATATGAGCCATCGGCCGGATCTATTCACTACGGAGAAAAAAATCTCCTAGACGTCGCGCCACATCGAGTCATTGACACCGGAATCGCCAGAACGTTTCAGAACATCGATCTCTTCGAGCAAGCGACGGTCCTGCAGAATCTTCTCGTCGGACGGCATCGTCGGATGTCGCAAAACATTCTACGAGACTTCGTATTCTTCGCTGGTTGCAGAGCTAGGGAGCGTGAGCATCGGCGTAAGGTTGAGGATGTTATCGACTTGATGGAGATCGCGCACTATCGCGACCAGCTCATCTCAGATTTACCATACGGTGCTCGTAAGAACGTCGAACTTGCGCGAGCTTTGTGCGCCGAGCCGACATTATTGCTCCTCGACGAGCCCGCCTCCGGACTAAATCAGGAGGAGACGGACGATGTATCCTTTTGGCTCAACGATATCAAACATGACCTTGGTGTAACGATCGTTATGGTCGAGCACGACATGGGCTTGGTCGGTCGTGTCGCTGATCGCGTACTGGCAATTAACAACGGCAAGTTCCTTTCACTAGGAACACCTGAAGAGGTGCGCAATGACGCGGCAGTTCAGCAGGCCTATTTGGGAACGGCGGCATGACTGAACCGCTTCTGGAAATTCGCAACGTCGAAACCTACTACGGTCCGGTGATGGCTATTCGTGGCGTTAGCTTGACGGTCAATGAACGAGAGATTGTGGCAGTGCTTGGTGCCAACGGCGCGGGCAAAACAACATTGTTAAAGACGGCAAGTGGCGCACTTGATTGTCGCAAAGGCCAGATCATATACGGCGGCAAAGAAATTCAATGTAGGGACCCGGACTGGGTCGCCCGCCAGGGAATCTCGCATGTTCCGGAAGGGCGCGAGGTTTTTCCGCTGCTGACCGTCGAAGAAAACCTGATGATGGGCGCCTATTTTCGCAAGGACAGCGACGCGGTAGCCGATGACATCGAGACTGTTTACGGATATTTCCCAGCGTTGCGCGAGGTCAAGGGACAGATGGCTGCGTATCTGTCTGGCGGGCAGCAACAGATGTTGGCCATTGGCAGAGGGTTCATGTCTCGTCCAAAGTTGCTGTTGCTTGATGAGCCGTCTCTCGGGTTGTCGCCAGTGCTAGTTACTGAAATATTTGACATCATCTGTCGACTTAATCGCGAGCAGAATATTGCCATATTACTAGTGGAGCAAAATGCCAATTTGGCGCTTCAAGTCTCAACTCGAGGCTACGTGATGGAGGTCGGAGGTATGGTCATGGATGACGATAGCGAGACGCTTCTTGAAAGTGATGACATCAAAGAATTTTACTTAGGCAAAAAAGATGAAGGCGCTCGTGGTCTACGACGCTGGAAAAAGAAGAAAACTTGGCGTTGATGCGAATGACTATCGGCAAACACAATGGCGCGCAGGGAAATGATCGAGCATGGATGGTCGATGGTTGCGACACGATGCCGAAACTGTTTCTTCAAAAGTCACATGAGCGTGGCGAACAAACTGCCATGCGTGAAAAAGACTTCGGCATTTGGCAATCGTATAGCTGGAATGATTACCGCCGATACGCGCTCGAAATCGCCCACGGCTTGTTGGCGCTCGGATTAAAGCCTGGTGATGTCGTTTCGATTCACAGTGAAGACTGTAAAGAATGGGTTTTTGCCGATCTGGGCATCATGATGGCGGGCGGTGTCGTTAACGGTGTTTACCCGACCTATCAGTCGAATCAGGCAGCCTATGCGCTCGATGATTCAAATTGCCGCTTTTTGTTCGTTGAAGATGAAGA
>JABIUH010000470.1 GCA_018701055.1 Woeseia sp.
CTCGAATGGGTAGTGCCATTGGGCGTAGGACATTGCGCCGGAGTCAAACCAACAATCGATTACTTCTGGCACCCGCCTATAGGTCCGCCCGTCTTTTTCAAATGTCACGTCGTCGACGACCGGACGATGGAGGTCTAGCTCGGTCAGCGACCGACCCGTCAATTCTTCAAGCTCAGCAATAGAACCGATGCAAACACTGTCACCCTCTCCGTCAGTCCAAATCGGCAACGGCGTACCCCAGAATCGCTCGCGCGAAAGTGCCCAGTCGACGTTGTTCTCCAACCATTTTCCGAAGCGACCATCACGAATATTTTCCGGCACCCACTTAATGGATTGGTTGAGTTCAACCATACGATCTCGATAATCCGACGTACGAATGTACCAAGCGTTTTTCGCGTAATAGATAATCGGATCGCCGGTGCGCCAACCGAATGGATAGCTATGCCGATATTTTTCCGAAATAAACATCAAGCCGCGTTCTTTCAATATGCGGATAAGTGTTTTGTCGGCATCCTTAAAGAACATTCCGGCTACCGGTTCAATTTCTGGTAGAAAATTGCCATCTTCGCCGACCGCATGCATCACAGGCAAACCGTGCGCTTGCCCTAATGCGAGATCATCAACGCCATAGGCAGGCGCTGTATGCACAATTCCGGTTCCCGATTCGGTGCTGACGAATTCGGCCGAGACAACTCGAAATGCGTCGCCTTCTACGTCCAAATAATCGAACAAGCGGTGGTACCGCAATCCGACCAGTTCTCTTCCCTTCACCGTTTTTGTAACTGAATGCGGAACGTCACGCATGACGGACTCGCGCAATGCCTCGGCAAGAATCAGCGTCTCGCCATCCGCCTCGACATATACGTAGTCTATGTCGTCATGAACGGCGAGCAGCATGTTCGCGGGAAGTGTCCAGGGAGTCGTCGTCCACACGAGAAAAGACGTATTTTCTTTTCCATCAACATTAAAACGCACAAATACCGATGGGTCATCGACATCCTTGTACCCTTGCGCCAGCTCATGCGATGACAAAGTTGCGCCAATCCGAGGATCATATGGCACAACCTTATAGCCCTGGTAAATGAGTCCCTTATCCCAGATCGTTTTTAGAAGATGCCACTCGCTTTCAATAAAACTGTTGTGCAAAGTGTAATAGGCCTCGTCGAGATTGACCCAAAACCCCATGCGCTCTGTCATCTTCTCCCAGTCGCCAATGTAGCGCATGACAGATTCGCGACAGAGGCGAGTGAATTCGGCGATGCCAACTTTATCTTCAATCTCTTGCTTGTCGTAACTATCAATTTTGTTGTCGCGTTTTAGCTGTTTTTCGACTTCGTGCTCAACAGGTAATCCGTGAGTATCCCAACCTGCCTTACGGGGTACGTGATAGCCACGCATCGTTTTATATCGCGGATAAACGTCTTTGAAGCTGCGCGCAAGAACATGATGAATGCCGGGTTTGCCGTTCGCCGTCGGCGGCCCTTCGTTAAACGTGAATAACGGTCTGCCTTCCGACATTTTCAGTGTCGCTTCGAAAACGTCGTGCTCGCGCCAAAACTTGAGCACTTCCGTTTCGAGCGCTGGTCCGTCGTAACGACCCGATATTTCTTTAAAACTCATATCTCATTCCCGCAAATCACTACCGCCAAGCATTCTGCCCATGCGGCATAAATTCGTCCGTACACAAAAAAGCCCCGGACGCCGTTAAGCGTCCGGGGCGATCAAATTCAGTCGCGGTACCACCCGGTTCACAACGAAAAAAGATTCGCTGCCTCAATGTGCCCGTCTCGTGGGCCAGTCGGCCGGACCTACTCAGCGTTTGCTTTTCGAGCGGCGACTCCGGGGTGATATTCAGCGGTTCTCGATCCGGGGCTCTCACTATCTCCCGGTCACTCTTAATCAAGGCTACCCGCTTACTGGCCCCCATCTACGTCCTGCTGCGCAAACTAGCCGCCAGACGCGGAAAACTCAAGCAAAACCTGGAAAATAACTCGAATTAGCCCGTGTGATTGAGTTCTGCGCAGGCCGCTAGTCGAAATCGAGAAAGCGACTAGCATCGAATCGCTCCAGATACGTTGTATTCTGCGAGCCAGAACCCTACGCAATACGTTTCAGACTGGGACAAGCAGGCATTGACCGTGAACTTTCCAACACCAGAAATTATTCATAACGGCGAAATCAATATGGCCGTACACCAGATGGGTGACGGCCCACCGTTGATTCTGGTACATGGCTTTCCGGAGCTGGCTTATTCGTGGCGTCACCAGATCCCTGCATTGGCCGCGGCCGGTTACCGTGTCATTGCGCCGGATATGCGCGGCTATGGAGGCACCGACAAACCGAACGGCGTGCCCGCATACACGGTACAAAAACTTATTGGTGATCTCACCGGACTCATGGATGCCCTATCCATCGAGCGCGCCTTGATGGTTGGGCATGACTGGGGTGCGCTGGCGGTTTGGCAGATGGCACTGCTCGCGCCCGACCGCATGGCTGGGCTCATCAATCTGAACATTCCGTTCATGGCCCGCCCGCCCATCAATCCGATTACGCTTATGCGATGGAAACTTGGAAAGAATTTCTACATCGTTAATTTTCAGGACTCGGATGAGGCCGACAGACGTTTCGCCGAAGACCCAGCACGTTTTATCGATTTCGTTGTGCGTCGGCGCAAACGGCCGCGACGACAAGACTCGATGAGCCGTAGTACAAAACGCAAACCGCTAAGTCTTCTTGAGATGCTGGATACCGACGAGGCAGCCGGCAGCCCCATCCTCAATACGGATGAACTCGACGTATTTGCGCGCGCCTTCTCAGCAGGTGGGTTCACGGGACCCATCAATTGGTACCGCAATTTCAAACACAATTGGAAATCTACCCGTGGCGTCGATCAGACGGTGCGACTGCCATCGCTTTTCGTTGGCGCAACCGAAGAGATTTTCGCCTCTCCCAAGCAAGTTGCCGCCATGGACAAATATATTCCCGATTTAGAAGTGGCAATCATTGAAGATTGTGGGCATTGGACGCAGCAGGAGAAGCCGCAGGAATTGAATAAAGTCATGCTGGACTGGCTAGCAAGGCGTTATCCCGCCAAATAGAATGGGGTCAGAGAACTACTCTGACCCGGATGCTCTTATCTAGTGAATTATTTCGGACGTCGGAAGATCACTCTCAGCACCGAACATCACCCGGTCAAATACGTTCACAAGGTTTTCCGTTTGCTGCGCGCCGATGACCAACAGCCTCTTATTGATCAAAAAATCCGGAATATTAGTAATGCCACTCTGCCGAACCTGCCCCTCTTGGGAAAGAACGATTTTCCTGGAGCGATCGTCCTCCAGGGTCGATAAGATTTCGTTCAGGCCAAGACCAACCTTAATTCCCAATTCAGCCAAAACGTCGGGATTCGAAATATCAAGACCAGCGGAAAAAAACCCTTGCAGAATACTCTCCGCCAAACGGGATGTATCTGCACTTTGGGACTCAGCCAGATTCATCAGTCGATGCGCATTCAGGGTGTTGGGCACATTCGTAATTCGGTCTAATCGAAAATCGACACCTTCCGCTTTACCGGACATTACCAACTGATCCATTGCCGGTTGCAACGCTTTTGGATCACCGAATTTAGATTGGACATACTCCTCAAACGGCTGACCTGATAGCGGCATGTTGGGGTTTAGCTGATAGGGGTACCAGGTAACCATGCTCGGACCGTGCACCACTGACAGCGCGCGGTCCAACCACTTCTTACCCAGATAACTCCACGGACACACTAAATCTGCAATCACATCTACTTGCAGCATCGCCGTTACGCGCGGCAATCCCGTCATCGAAAGCTTAGTTAATTCGGGTCCAATCATAGTCACCTCTATATGGGATCAGTTAGCCCTAGCTTCAAGTGTATGAGGACGATGCTGAACGAGGGCTTACTAACTTCAGAGACCTAAGCGAGAGAATAGTTTTATTAATTTATTGTCATTTTTGAAGATTTTTACGAATTTTAGCGACTAATCGCGATAATTTAACGTCAATTCTTGCCCCGTAGCTCATTCTGGATAGCCAAGTTACCCCGTATATACGCGATCCAGACAACCCCACCGGTCAAAATGAAATTAATCATTTCCTCGCTGCGAATGAAGCCCTCGCCCGTCTGGAGGATGGTATCCGAATAGGTCATTACCCTGACACCCATGGTCACGATCAAAAGCACCAACGTAAATAAAGATTCAATTGTTCCAACCCAGCGACTGAGCTACGGTCGCCACCAGATAAGGCTTAAGCAAGCGAAACAGAAGACATAATAAATCGCACGCCAAACGGGGAATGCCTCCAGTGAAGCGAGACGGACATTGATTCCGAGACTATAGTCGAGCATCAGGAACACAGCCGTTGCCATGTAATACAGTCGCAGAAAGATCCCGGAGGTCGTAACTGCCTGAACGTTCATGAATTTATCCTTAGGGGCGCAATATTTGGTGACCACACCCGGTCTGATAGACTGAGTCTAAACTGTCGGAGAGAAGCGTGCTGATCAAGAAACCTGTGGATATTCGCCCCTCAGAAATTACCAGTAAAGAGTCCTATTTTAATCGCCGCAAATTCATGCAGGCTGCCGCACTCGCCGGCGGTTCAATCGTGGCCGGCGATGCGTTGCCGGCAATTATCCCCAATGAAAAGCGCGCGAAATTGGAAGGCATCGTACCGAGCGAATTTTCGACGGACGAAACACCCAACAGCTATGACGATGTAACGACGTACAATAATTATTACGAATTCGGTCTCCGCAAAGATGATCCGTTTCGCAATTCTCAAGAATTCAAACCGCGACCCTGGTCGATTGAAGTCACTGGCGATGCTGAGGTAACCGGATCATTCGCCCTCGAGGATTTTGTCAATTCGCAGACCTTGGAAGAGAGAATCTACCGACTGCGCTGTGTCGAGGCATGGTCGATGGTTATCCCGTGGGTCGGAATATCATTGGCTGATGTGGTGAAAAGATTCAAGCCGCTGTCGAAAGCCAAGTACGTGGTGTTCGAAACGCTCTTGGATCGTGATCAAATGCCTGGTCAGAGATCACGCTCATTGCGCTGGCCTTATGTCGAAGGCTTGACCATTGCTGAAGCAACCAATCCGTTACCTATTCTTGCGGTCGGCGTTTTTGGTGAGGTTCTACCGAATCAGAACGGCGCTCCTCTGCGTTTAATTGTGCCGTGGAAATACGGCTTCAAAAGCATCAAGGGTATTGTTCGCATGCACTTTACGGACAAGCAACCGCGTACCAGCTGGGATCTCGCTGCATCGCATGAATATGGTTTCTATGCGAACGTCAATCCGAATGTCGACCATCCGCGTTGGAGTCAGGCACGAGAGCGACGCATCGGGGCAGATCAAGGCGGCGGATTTCAAAGTCTATTCTCAGCGTCTAAACAAGACACAGTCATGTTCAACGGTTACGGCGAACACGTCGCACATCTGTATGACGGACTAGACCTTAAAAAGAACTTCTAGACTTAAGATGGACACGGTTCGACAAATTCGCTTCATCTGGAAGCCGCTGATTTTTATTGCCAGCCTGGTGCCGTTCGCACTGGTTGTCGGTGACTTATTTCAAGTGACGGGTAGCTTGGGAGCGAATCCCGTTGAAGAAATCCAAGACCGTTTCGGCTATTGGGGACTGCGCTTTATTTTGATTGCGCTCGCCGTTACGCCAGCGCGCACCATCACTGACAAGCAGTGGTTGACGCGTTTTCGGCGCATGCTAGGTCTGTTTGCATTTTTCTACGTGCTGATGCACTTCTTGACCTGGTTGATCCTCGATCAAGGGCTACTCCTTTCCGCAATTGGCGAGGATATATTCAAGCGACCGTTCATCACGATCGGATTCGCCGCAATGTTGATTCTATTAGCGCTGACAGCGACTTCGACCACCGGCGTTCGCCGGAGACTGGGGAAAACCTGGCAGAAATTGCACAACTGGGTTTATGCCGCTGCCATCCTCGGCGTCTGGCATTACTGGTGGCAAGTTAAACTCGACGCCACTGATCCGGCAATCTACGCCGCCATCCTGGCGCTCCTATTAAGCTATCGCTTTTGGCAACGAAGAAAGCGAGCACGGCAGCGGACACAAACAGCAAGCGCCTAGCGTTTCGCCACTCGGACCTATCTGCTAACGTTGCAGATACATCTCCCAAAACTGTCAATAGTAGGAAGCGACGTGGCAATTTCTGCCTGGAAACGATTCGAAAAAACACCCGGATGGCAGCGCAAGAAGCGCTTTCTGAAACGTTTGACGGGCAAGGAACTCCGTCTGCACGTTGAGATTGACGTTCCGACTGTTAAAGATGGCGGTTGGTGGTTCAGCACCGAAAAGCTGAACAACGACAGTATTGTCTATTCGCTCGGCGTCGGCGACGAGATCAATTTCGATCTGGCGATTATCGAGCAATTCGGCGTCGAAGTATTTGGCTTCGACCCAACACCGAATTCGATCGAATTGCTCGACAGCAGCAAGCTTCCCGATCGATTTCATTTTTTTCCGTGGGCCGTAATGGCGACTGACGGCACCTTGAAGTTTTACCCTCGACTCAAAAAAGATGGTTCAAAGTCAGATGTAATGTTCACAATGATTCCGGAGGAAGAAACGAAAGATGACGTGATCGAAGTACCCGCTTACTCCCTATCTTCGATCACCGAAAAACTCGGCCATGATCGAATCGATCTACTAAAAATGGACATAGAGGGCGCGGAGTACGAGGTTCTTGAAGGCTTGTTGGATTGCCCCGTATTGCCAGAACAATTACTGGTTGAGTTTCACCATCGCTTTGTAGAAAACGGCCTGCAAAGAACCTATGACATTGTTGATCAACTTCGATCGGCGGGATATAAGATATTCGCGATCTCAGAGATTGGTCGAGAGATTTCATTTTTGCGGAGGTAGCAAGATGGAGATTCAGAACGCACTCGCTTGCGCGACACTGATTATGCTGTCCGGATGCGCCAGCGAGCGGGCGACAAACCGGAGTGAAGACATTCTCAGCTGTTCGCCGTACGAATTAGTTGTTTGTCGAGGTGGGACCGTATCGCGAATAGGAAGCTCGGGTCGTCGCGACCCACGAATTTGCTCTTGCCAGCCGGAAAATTAATTACAAAGAGGCCAGCAGCGATCATAAATCGCACCACAAAAAAGGGCGCACTCTCGTGCGCCCCTCTCTTTTTCTGCTTAAGCAGATGATTTACATCATGCCGCCCATGCCGCCCATTCCGCCCATGTCCGGCATTCCGCCGCCAGGCATGCCGCCAGCATCGTCTGCAGGTGCATCAGCAATCATCGCTTCAGTCGTCAACAAGAGTCCTGAAACCGATGCAGCATTCTGCAACGCAAAACGCGTAACTTTAGTTGGATCAAGAATGCCTTGCTCCAACATGTCGCCATACTCACCGGTTCCGGCATTATAGCCGTAGCTACCTTTGCCCTCAGCAACAGCATTGAGCACGACACTTGCATCGCCACCGGCATTTCTGACGATTTGACGCAACGGCTCTTCACAGGCCCGACGCAAGATTCCGATTCCTACAGTCTGGTCGTCGTTGTCGCCTTTGAGCTTGCCGATCGCTTTAACCGCTCGAATCAGTGCTACGCCACCACCGGCAACAACACCCTCTTCGACTGCAGCGCGGGTTGCATGCAACGCATCTTCGACGCGAGCTTTCTTCTCTTTCATCTCGATTTCGGTTGCAGCACCCACTTTGATTACGGCAACACCGCCGGAGAGTTTTGCAACTCGTTCCTGCAGTTTTTCTTTGTCGTAGTCAGAGCTTGAATCAGCTATTTCGGCGCTGATTTGGTCAACGCGACCTTTGATATCCTTAGCTTGGCCAGCACCATCGATAATGGTCGTGTTTTCTTTGGTGATTTGAACTTTCTTCGCTTCACCCAGATCTTCCAGACTGGTTTTCTCTAGCGACAAACCAACTTCCTCTGAAACTACCTGACCGCCAGTTAAGATCGCGATGTCTTGCAACATTGCTTTACGACGATCGCCGAACCCAGGTGCTTTAACTGCTGCAACTTTCACAATGCCGCGAATGTTGTTAACGACCAGCGTAGCCAGAGCTTCACCTTCAACATCTTCGGAAATAATCAGAAGCGGACGACCGGACTTCGCAACGCCTTCAAGTACCGGAAGGAGGTCACGGATGTTCGATATTTTCTTGTCGTACAACAGGATCATTGGGTTTTCGAGCTCAACGCTTTGGCTTGCCGCATCGTTGATGAAGTAAGGAGACAGGTAACCGCGATCGAATTGCATGCCTTCAACAACATCCAATTCATTTTCAAGGCCAGACCCGTCTTCAACGGTGATGACACCCTCTTTGCCAACCTTTTGCATTGCTTCAGAAATGATCTGACCAACTTCTACATCAGAGTTAGCGGAAATGCTGCCAACCTGAGAAATTGCGGTGTCATCTTCGCAAGGCGTTGACAGTTTCTTCAATTCGCTAATGATCGCAACGGTTGCCTTGTCGATACCGCGCTTGAGATCCATTGGATTCATGCCAGCAGCAACAGACTTCAAACCCTCGCGAAGAACCGCTTGCGCGAGAACAGTCGCTGTTGTCGTACCGTCGCCGGCAATATCAGAGGTTTGGGAAGCAACTTCCTTCACCATCTGTGCACCCATGTTTTCGAATTTGTCTTCCAACTCGATTTCTTTGGCAACCGAGACACCGTCTTTAGTGACTGTGGGTGCGCCAAAACTCTTATCGAGCACTACGTTACGACCTTTGGGACCTAGGGTCACCTTCACCGCGTTAGCCAGGATGTTTACACCGGCAAACATCTTTTGGCGCGCGTCGTCGCTGAAACGAACTTCTTTAGCAGCCATTATGATTCTTTCCTTTTATCTAATATTCAGTGTGAGCGTGAGAAATCGACGTCGACGTGATTAGCCTTCAATCACTGCCATAATGTCGTCTTCTTTCATCACTAAAAGCTCTTCGCCGTCGACTTTGACTTCAGTACCTGAGTACTTGCCGAACAACACCTTGTCACCTGCACTGAGGTCCAGCGCACGGACGTCGCCATTTTCCAGTACTTTGCCGTTGCCTACGGCGACGACTTCACCCTTAATCGGCTTTTCTGCCGCAGCATCAGGGATCACGATTCCACCTGGGGAAGTGCGCTCCTCTTCCATGCGTCGGACGATAACTCGATCATGAAGCGGACGAATATTCATCGCTTACATCTCCTATAAATTGTTGATTGTTAACCGTTTTTACCGGTATGTTTTCGCGGCTTATTAGCACTCAGCCGTGAGGAGTGCTAATGATAAGGGCCGCGCGCTAAATTTCAAGCCTTTCCGCGTTAAATTGGGGCTTGGATCAATGACTTCGATGAGCCACAACGGTATGCTTTCGGTCCCATCGACCTAATTTGTTCATATAATCAGTAACAAATTGTGGTCAGACTTGGTCAACTTAGCAGTTCAATGGCAGCGATCAGATAATGCTAAAAAAACTCCTCATCAATACCCTCATTGCTAGTTCCACGCTTCTGGCATACACGGCATTTGCGCAGGAAAATGAAATTCTTCGCCCACAAGAGGCGTACCGCTATGCCGTTTTCGATACCGGTGATGCCATCGAAATCGATTGGCTCGTCGAGGACGGCTACTATCTGTATCGCAACAAAATGTCGTATGCGAGCGGCACTGAAACAATCGCGCTTAAAGCATTCGATTTGCCGCAGGGCGAACATCACGAGGATGAGTTTTTTGGCGTCCAGCAGATCTACCGTGATCGCTTTTTTGTCAGCATCCCGTACACCGAACTGAGCGCTTCTCCCGAAACACTCGAACTTGTTATCAAATCGCAAGGTTGCGCAGACATCGGGATTTGCTATCCACCGCAAACCTGGACCGAAACGATCCAGCTCGCGGCAAGAAACGATAGCAGTGAAAAACTAACATTAGGCGAATCGTTTGGTTTATTTGGCGGTGCCAACAGTGACTTCCTTCCCGTCGATGAAGCGTTCGAACCTATTCTGACGGCGATCGACGGCAACAATGTCGAAGTCGCCATTCGCGTCGCTGACGGTTACTACCTATATAAAGACAAATTTTCTGCCACCGTCCTGTCCGATGTCGCACAAGCAGGGCGCCTGGAATTGCCCGCGGGTGAAATCAAGAACGACCAATATTTCGGTGAAATGGAGGTCTACCACGGCGACGTCTTCGGCAAGCTATCGATTGCCAGAGCGACGCCGGCGGCGATGGATGTCGAGATTGAACTTAAGTATCAGGGTTGCGCAGACGGCGGTATTTGTTATCCCCCGGCGACTCGAGTTCTGTCTGTTTCATTGCCAGAAGCCACCACCGTAGGCGCACTGGCTGCGGTCGCCGCGTCAACAGACAGTGGCGCGCCGATGATTTCAGAGCAAGGTCGGCTGGCACAAGTCATTACGACCGCGCACATCGGGTCAGTCATCGCAATATTTTTTGGCCTCGGTTTGCTGTTGGCTTTTACGCCTTGCGTGCTACCGATGATACCGATCCTTTCTGGCATCATTGCAGGGGAAGGCGACAATATAAGCCCAGCTCGTGGCTTCTCTCTCGCTTTGAGCTACGTCATGGGCATGGCACTGATTTATACCGCCGCAGGTGTTGGCGCGGCTGCAGCGGGTTTGCAATTGCAGGCCATGTTTAATCAACCCTGGGTGTTGATTCTGTTTTCCAGTTTATTCGTTGTTCTCGCGCTTGGCATGTTCGGCATGTTCGAACTACAAATGCCTTCTGCGATTCAAACTCGTCTGGCAGGGATTAGCGGTAATCAAAAGAGCGGCACTGCTATTGGCGCCTTTGTAATGGGAGGCTTGTCGGCATTAGTGGTGACGGCCTGTGTAGCGCCCGCACTTATCGCCACGTTAACGGTCATGGCCCAAACGGGTGACATGTTGCGCGGTGGCACTGCATTGTTTGCGATGAGCCTGGGCATGGGTGCACCACTGCTGTTAGTCGGCGCGGCTCAAGGTAAGTTATTACCCAAAGCGGGCGCCTGGATGGTCGCAGTTAAGAGCGCATTTGGTTTTATGATGCTGGGCATGGGCATCTGGATGATGGCGCGAATTTTACCCGGCGAAGTGACGTTGGCCGCTTACGGCGTACTCATATTTATGGCGGGCGTATTCCTCGGCGGACTCACACAGTTAACCCCTGAGTCACTGGGCGTGCAAAAGTTAGGTAAGGGCGTGGGTCTTCTCGCGGTAATTTATGGCGCAGTTCTATTGGTTGGTTCGTTAGCGGGCGGTGACTCA